>JANNVS010000001.1:0-7621 GCA_031414515.1 Sphingobacteriales bacterium
AAAAGTTTGAAAAATATTAAAATCTAAACATGGCAAAAGTAGAAATAAAAGTACCAACCGTTGGCGAATCAGTAACCGAAGTAACCTTATCATCTTGGTTAGTGGAAGATGGTGATTATGTAAAGCTCGACCAGCCTTTAGCAGAATTTGAATCGGATAAAGCAACCTTTGAAATGCCATCTGAAGTAGCTGGTGTCATCACGCGTGTTGCCAAAGAAGGCGATGATATAAAGATTGGTGGCGTCGTTGCGTACATAGATACGGATGCTGCAGCACCTGAAAAGAAAGAAGGAGTTAAGATTGAAGTGGAAACGCCTGTTCATAAAATTGAAGAGAAAAAAGAAGAAGTTAAAGTAGAAGAAAAGACAGAATCTTACGCAACCGGCACACCATCACCATCTGCTAAAAAAATATTAGACGAAAAAGGTATCGACACAAAAGATATACAAGGCACAGGTGTTGATGGAAGAATAACAAAAGAGGATGCGTTGAAGGTTGAAAAACAAGTAGTTCAAAAACCGGAAACAAAAGAAAGTAACGATGGAAAAGTTCCTTTTCCATCACCACAAAAAGGAAATTTTTCACGCAATGAAAGTGTAGAGAAAATGACACGTATGCGTAAAACCATTTCGCGTCGTTTGGTTGCAGTAAAAAATGAAACTGCGATGCTGACGACATTCAACGAAATAGATATGACGCGCATTCATCAAATTCGTGATCAATATAAAAAACCGTTTGAAGAAAAAAA
Source organism: Sphingobacteriales bacterium (assembly GCA_031414515.1). GTDB lineage: Bacteria > Bacteroidota > Bacteroidia > Chitinophagales > JADIYW01 > JADJSS01. The sequence continues at coordinate 749 of JANNVS010000001.1, forward strand.
TGGCGTTGGCTTAGGCTTTATGTCGTTCTTCACAAAAGCATGTGCGATTGCGTTACAAAAATTTCCAGCTATCAATGCATACATCGATGACGAAAATATTATCTATCACGATTTCGTAGATATTTCTATTGCAGTTTCTACACCAAAAGGCTTGGTAGTTCCTGTAATAAGAAATGCAGAAAGTTTATCGTTTGCAGAAATTGAAAAAGATGTGAAACGATTAGCATTATTGGGTCGCGACGGCAATCTAACATTAGAAGATATGGAAGGCGGAACATTCACTATTACAAATGGTGGCGTGTTTGGTTCGTTAATGTCAACACCAATTATCAATCAACCACAAAGTGCTATTTTAGGAATGCACAAAATACAAGACAGACCAATGGCTATCAATGGCAAAGTAGAAATCAGACCAATGATGTACTTAGCTTTATCTTACGACCACAGAATTGTGGATGGAAAAGAAAGTGTAGGTTTTTTAGTGATGGTGAAAGACTTATTAGAAAATCCTGAAAAGATGCTTTATGGAACTGATCCGGTGAAAGCTCTTTTAGAATTATAAAATTAGCTAATTAGCTAATCACCAAATTATTAAATTGAATATGGAAAAATACGACGTTACAGTTATAGGCTCAGGACCTGGCGGCTACGTGGCAGCTATTCGTTGCGCACAATTAGGTTTCAAAACAGCCATCATAGAAAGATACAATACATTGGGTGGCACTTGCTTAAATGTTGGCTGCATTCCATCAAAAGCATTGCTGGATTCTTCAGAACATTTTCATAATGCAACGCATACTTTTAAAGAACACGGTATCGATTTATCAGAAACACCAACTGTGAACTTTACACAAATGATTGCACGCAAAGGAAAAGTAGTAGATGCAAACACATCAGGTATCGATTATTTGATGAAGAAAAATAAAATTACTGTTTATAATGGACATGGTTCTTTTGTAAACGCAACTACTATTTCTATCAAAAAACAAGATGGTTCAGAAGAACAAATCGAAACTTCTAAAACAATTATAGCAACAGGCTCAAAACCAACTGCATTGCCTTTTTTAGGAATTGATAAAACAAGAATTATTACTTCAACCGAAGCATTATCGTTAAAAGAATTGCCGAAATCTATGGTGATTATTGGTGGTGGTGTTATTGGTTTGGAATTGGGTTCCGTGTATCAGCGTCTCGGTACGCTGGTTTCTGTGATAGAATTTATGGATAAGATTATTCCAACGATGGATGATGATATGGGCAAAGAATTGCAACGTAGTTTGAAAAAATTAGGCGTTAAATTTTATTTGTCGCACAAAGTAACAGGCGCTGTAAACAATGGTGATTCTGTAACCGTTTCTGCATTAGATAAGAAAGAACAAGAAATAAAAATTGATGCTGATTATTGTTTAGTTGCCGTTGGAAGAAAACCTTATACGGAAAATTTAGGGTTGGAAAATATCGGTATCACCGTAAACGAACGCAAACAAATTCCGGTAGATGCACATTTGCAAACTGTAGTTCCAAATATTTATGCAATTGGTGATGTGATACAAGGTGCAATGCTGGCACATAAAGCAGAAGAAGAAGGTGTGTTTGTAGCAGAAGTTATTGCAGGACAAAAACCGCATATCAATTATAATTTAATTCCTGGTGTAGTATATACTTGGCCAGAAGTTGCTGCGGTTGGACAAACAGAAAATCAATTGAAAGAAAAAGGCATTGCTTATAAAGTTGGTACGTTTCCATTCCGTGCATTAGGAAGAGCACGTGCAAGTGGCGACATTGACGGCTTGGCAAAAATATTAGCAGATGCCACAACAGATGAAGTGTTAGGTGTACACATTATAGGTGCGCGCGCTGCAGATATGATTGCAGAAGCTGTAGTAGCAATGGAATTCCGTGCGAGTGCAGAAGACATTGGCAGAATTTCACACGCACATCCAACGTATACAGAAGCGCTGAAAGAAGCTGCGCTGGCTGCAACTGATAATAGATCCTTGCATTCTTAAATGACATTTAGAAAACAATATAAATTATAAAATAAAATGCACGCAGTAATTACAGGAGCCAGCAGTGGAATAGGTGAAGCTGCAGCAATAGAATTTGCCAGACACGGTTATAAACTAACATTAGTTGCAAGAAGAACTGATTTGCTAAAATCACTTTCTAAACGTTTAAATGTAGAAACACATATTGTTACTGCCGATTTGCTGGATTTAGAAAACTGTACCAATTGGATTGATCATGCAATTCAACATCTTGGAAATATTGATGTTTTTATAAATAATGCCGGAATTGAATTTATAGAAAAAACAGTAAACGTAACTAATGAGCAAGCTGAAAAACTGATGACTTTAAATTTGTTAACGCCGATGCGTCTGATAAATTTCATTTTACCTAAGATGCTGGAAAGCGCTAGTGGCACAATAGTAAATATAAGCAGTGTTGCTGGTATTAACCCTACTCCGTATATGTATCATTATAGTGCATCAAAAGCAGCATTAGGTGCTGCATCAGAATCATTACATGCAGAACTAAAAGGAAGTGGTATACATATAATAACAGTTTATCCAGGTCCAGTTGCAACGCCAATGGAAATTAGAGCTCGGGCCAAACTAAAAAGCGTAATGGCTAACAGTTTGCCATCCGGAACTCCAGAAAAATTGGCTGCATTAATTTTTAACGCCGTAAAAAACAAAGAACAAAGAATTATTTATCCTGCGTTTTATAAAATGGCAAGAAACCTGACACCCTTAAGTCAATGGATTACAAATAAGTTTACTCCAAAGCCGCAATAACTTAAACAAGGTATAAAATTAAACACCAAACTGTGTCAAGTGATGATTCAGATGTTTGTACAACATGTTATTCCATTCTTCCGGTGTTAACACATCAAATGAAACAGATGCTTTTCCTTTAAAGAAAGATTCGCCTTTTTCCACTAGTCTATTCACGTAGTTTATCAAACGTGTTTTTTCTATTTCATAATCTTTATTGTCAGAAATAATAAAAGCTGGTCCAGTTGCTAAATTTTGCGCATATGGATCATTGCTAGTCACTTTCTTTTTGACAAATTTTTTCAGCATCCATTTTACAAAAAAATTTGGTTTGTCTGTACGTTCGTCAAAAATATATTCATACGTCACACAGCAATGTGCCAGCATTTGTGAAACGTTCATCTTGCCCCAATTTGGCTGCGTTTCTGGTGTAAGTTTATTTATTCTAATAATAAAATCCTGCGCTACAGAATTATCATATATATTTGGTAAAGCCATGTTGATTTTAGATTTATGATTTAGAATTACGATTTAATCATTTACAACTCACCTGTTCTTAAATTGGTGTTTGCATTTTTTTGAAATCCTATTGAAATCACCTTTAGCTCTCTTCCATTGGCAGAAACATTTACACGCAACCAACCATAATATTTCAATTGTGGCAATGCATCAGAGAATGCTCTGAATATAATATACTTATCACCTTGTCCAGCTAAGTTGCCTTTATTTGCTGATGGATTCGCAACATAATCTAAAGAAAATCTTCCATCAACATTATCACTCCAAGTTCCTGCTAAAGTAGAATCTATTTTTACACCAGAATCAAAAGATTTGATAAAACCATTTGCATCTACTAAGGCATCGCCAATATTATTATTAAAATCCAAGTAAATTCCATGTGAATCCGTTGGATCAAACCAAGAAAAATTTATAGTAAATGCTTGTGCATTTGTAAAATTTTGCACAAAAACTATTTCAAAATTTGGTGCTGTATTTGGAAAAAAACTTTTAAGTGTAGAATCTATTTGTATAGATGATACATCAGGGTTATCATTCGTCGGATCCTCATCAATTGAACATCCATTAAAAACAAATACTGCGGCAATAACAAAGAAAAATAAATACGATTTTCTCATTCAGTGAATTTGAATAAAGTTACCATTTTTCTTGCTAAAATAGCAGAAATTCAGACTTTGACAGAATTACTTAATCCTGACAGGTTGAAGTAAACCAGAAAGCCAGTTTATACCAACTAAAAATGCAGTAGGTGCACAATCATCATGATTAGCACTTCCTAAATCAATTAATTCCACATCTGCACCACGTGACCTAAATGCCGAATCTGCATAAACTGCATTTTCAAAAAATACATTATCATCACCATTACAATGATAGAGTTTCATAGGCGCTTTCGGTGTCCAGTCGTCTACCAAATCATATCCTTTGAGAGCTATACGTATAGGATGATTCGGATTATTCTTAATTCCAATCTTTATAGAATCTATCAGCATATTACTAACGTAATAATCAAATTGAGTATTGGCATATTGAAAACTTTTAAATCCATCTAAAGCTATAGGAATTCTAGTATCATAAGGTGCTTTAAAAAGCTGGCTATACGATGAATATAAAGGATATGCATTAAATAAGCTTACCACCAGATATGGTAAGTAAAACGGATTTGGATAATAAGAAGAGTCCAGCATGACATCAAATTGTTTGGTTCTGCTCATTGCATACGGACCAGCCATCGGTGCTGTTGCAGTTAATTTAAATTCATTTGCATTTTCTAATTCTAATAATCGTTGTGTAGCCATTGTAGCATGTCCGCCTTGAGAATAACCATATAAGAAAACTTGTCCATTAAATACACCAATATTCCTTTCTTTCACTATTTTTCTGGCTGCACGTAATAAATCTCTTACAGAGTTTGCTTCTTCCTCTGGATTCAGGTACATATGCAATCCATCACCAGTACCCAAGCCCAAATAGTCAGGAACACAGACAACTGCACCGCCAGAGCTTGCTACTGCTAAATTCAGAAGATACTCACGATTATTATTATATCTAACAGATGGAGCTTGAGATTTTTCTAAAACCGTTCCATGCTGATAGCTAATTAACGGAATGGAAAAACTGTCTGCTTTGGCAACTATAATGATTCCGCTGGCTTTCACAGTATCTTCATCCATGTTCAATGATTTATATTCTACCGTAAACACGGTTACATCATTCTTTATATTAACAAGAAATGAAATCTCTGAAGGCAGCAAGGCCTGTATTTGCGCAACGGTAAGTTGTTCCTCTCTTACAATCCTGATGATATCACCTAAAGCACCGGTATATTCAAAGGTATCTTCAGGTTGCACAGTTTCTTTTTTGCAAGAAAGTATAGTGACGAAAATCAGCAAAAAAAGTAGATATTTATTCATAATTTTTTTATTACTAAAAGTAAGAAAAAACCAAGAAATTTGACAAGAAAGACAATGAATTTATCTTTTGTTTAGAATAATTTGAAAAAATTACCGAAAATCTGCGTTAATTTCTTCCAATAGTTCTATTCCAGGACACAACACAGATTCATCTAATTGATTCAATGGAATATCAGTAGTATTTAATAAGGTATGCAAATCTTTAGTTTCCGTATTGATGTATAATAAACCTGTAAGAATTTCATTATTGATATGCGATTTTTGCAACGCATTTATCACCGATAATTTATCATCAGGATTCCAAGCTTGCGATAATTTATGCAAACGCAACCACGAACCATCGTGCATCTTCACCATCTTAGTTTCATCATCTTGATATGTAGTAGTAATTTCTTCCATTGGCGGCACATAGTCAATCGTGCCAGTTGCTTCTATATGTTCGCGTACATAATCGTACGATTTGGTAGAGCCAACATTATTATTAAATGTTACGCAAGGTGATAATACATTTATTAATGCAAAACCTGGATGAGAAATTGCAGCTTGTATTAATGGAATTAATTGTGTTTTATCACCACTAAAACTTTGCGCCACAAATGTAGCACCGAGTTCAATTGCCAATCCACACAAATCAATTCCTTCAAACATATTTACAGAACCTGCTTTGCTTTTTGAACCTACATCAGCAGTTGCAGAATCTTGTCCTTTTGTTAAGCCATAACAACCATTGTTCATCACAATATAGGTCATGTTTAAATTTCTGCGAATCACATGCACAAACTGACCCATACCAATAGAAGCAGAATCGCCATCACCTGAAACACCTAAATAAATTAAATCTTTGTTGGCTAAGTTTGCGCCTGTTGCTACAGATGGCATTCTTCCATGCACAGAATTAAAACCATGTGAATTGCTTAAAAAATAAGCTGGTGTTTTTGACGAACAACCAATGCCAGATAGCTTCGCTACTTTATGTGGCTCAATATTCATTTCCCAACAGGCTTCTACTATGGCTGCACCAATAGAATCGTGACCACAACCTGCACATAAGGTTGTTAAAGAACCTTCGTATTCTTTTTTTGTAAAACCGAGTTTATTTTTCGGCAGATGCGGATGCGCAAATTTTGATTTTATATACGTCATGACAGGATAGCTTCTTTGTTTTTAAAATAGACTTTTGGTAGTTGCGACAAAATCTGATTAATTATAAAATCTGCCGTAATTGGATTGCCATCAAAGTTCAATACTTTCTTTAATTTCTTTGGATGAATTTCTAATTCATTAATCAATAACGAACGCATTTGTGCATCTCGATTTTGTTCAATTACAAAAACCGTTTCATGAACTTCAATAAAATCATTCACCGCATCACAGAACGGAAACGATTTTAATTGCATCGCATCAAATTCAATTCCTTGTTCTTTTAATAAATCCATTGCTTCTTCTGCAGATTGTGTAGTTGTGCCGTAAAAGATTAATGCATTTTTATTTGCATTTTGTTTTTGATAGAAATGTGGTGCAGGCACTTTCGATTTTGCTGTTTCAAATTTCTTCAATAATCTTTCCATGATGCGCACATAGGTTGGCGAATCTTCTGAGTATACTGCGTATTCATCGTGCGATGAACCACGTGTAAAATAAGAGCCTTTACTTGGATGCGTGCC
>JANNVS010000002.1:0-17357 GCA_031414515.1 Sphingobacteriales bacterium
TTAAAAAATATTTTTCTGATAAAAAATTTTTTTTAATTCTTTTTTCATAAAGTTTTTATTTTCGTGTTTTATATTTTATTTTTATTTTTATCCTTACAGTCTATTTTGAAAGAGTACTTAATTTATTATATAGTGGATAAAAAAATGACTCTTAAATATAAAAAAAGAAGCCTAGGCACCTTTTTTTATATTTGTTTTATCCTTTAAATGATTCGTTTCTTATGCTTACAGTAAATAGATTACAAAGAAAATGCTAAATAATAATACATGTTGGTGTGTTTGTCTACATACGTTTTCTTATCTTTCGTGCGAAATCTTATTGTGTGAATAAAAATATTCTTTATATTATTTGTCTAGCTACATCCGTTTTACTGGTTGCTTGTAGTTCTTGTAATAATGATAAAATAATAAATAAAAATGCCGCCTCTAATGATATAAAAGAGTCTTACAAAATGCTTCCAACTGACCAACAAATAGTGATTGATGTGGTTTATAGTTGGAACTCTTTTCATGACAGCTTACATATAGACAGTTTAGAAAAGTTTTATAACAGTCCAGTCTTTTTTTTTAAAAAAAGGGTTGACCGTAAATCAGTTATTGAGTCCAAGAGATATAAAATTAAACATGCTGATACATATCAAGAGAGAATAATAGGACGTATCGGTATCTATGCCTCTGATACTGGTGATTATAAATGTGAGTTTTTAAAATTAGTGACAATCAATAGCAAGCCACGTGTTTATCATTCCTATCTAATATTTAAAAAACAAACAGATAGTACATGGCGTATAATTGTTGAAAGCGACAAAGAGGCAGATTTACAACCCGAACTTGTTTCTCTTTTTGAAAAGTTTCAAGAAAGTGAGAGTTTGTCTTCTGGCGATTTTAATGGAGATGGTATTAAAGAAGATTTAATTGTTTTGAAGCCAGAACAAGATACTAGTGGAAAATATACTTCAACTCAAACAAAAATTTCTTTCACAAATATGGATCTGCCTGAAATTATAATTCAAAATTGTGTGGGTTTAAATGTGTTGAATGAAAATGATGTTGATGGTGATGGATCTGATGACTATTCTGTTGTGATTAAAAAACTAACCGGTGATGTTGGTGATGTAATTTTATATAGTTTTAAACGTGGAAAATGGGTAGAGTTGGCACGGTTTAAGGCTCCAGACGATGAGGTCTTTGCTTCTCGACAAAATCTAATAGAATTCGCAGGAAGTGGAAATATTAAAATACGAACTGTAGAAAAAACGATAGGCAGTAGAGATACATTATTGATAAGAACAATTTCAACGTGGTAAATTGAGTTACTAATTTTTTACTTCTTTTATTTTAAATCTAATATGTATATACCAAAATACTTTGAGCAGAATGAGGTGGAAAAAAGTATTGCATTTATGCGTGCTTATAATTTTTCAATTATTGTTTCTTCAGAAGATGGAATCCCTGTTGCTACACATTTACCGTTTGTAATAGAAGATAGAAATAAAGAACTTGTTTTAATTTCTCACATGAGCAAAGCAAATAGTCATTGGAAAACCTTTTCAGCTAAAGATGTTTTGGTTATTTTCTCAGAGCCACACGCTTACATTTCACCGACTTTATATGAGAAACAACAAAACGTACCAACCTGGAACTATGTTTCAGTTCATGCTTATGGAAAAATAAAAATACTGGAAAGTGATGGTGAAAAATTAGTGGTGTTAAATAAACAAATGCAACTTTTTGAAGCAAGCTATATAGAACAATTTAATACCTTAGACCAAAAATATATTAATGGATTGCTGAAAGGCATCGTTGCTTTTGAAATTGTAGTGACAGATTTGCAAAGCAAAGCAAAACTCTCGCAAAATAAAACAACAAAAGAAAGAGAAAATATTAAAGAGCATTTATTAGAAAGTGATGACGATATTAAAAAGAATATTGGAAAAATGATGTAGGATAGAACACAGATTTTATTGATTATTATGATTAAATAGATTTCTTCTTTTATATTTATCACCTATAAAATCCGTGTTCATCTGCTAAATCTGTTTAATCTGTGTTCCAATCTACCTCCATTTATCAAATCTATCCGCGTTCCTATTACGACAGCAACAGCGACGGCATTGGTGATTTACAAGGCATCATTCAAAAGTTAGATTATATAAAAGAACTTGGTTTTGAAACAATTTGGATTTCGCCTTTTTACAGTTCGCCACAAGCCGATTTTGGTTACGATATTTCCGATTATTACAATATTGCGCCCGAATACGGTACCATGCAAGATGCAGAACAACTGATTCTGGAAATTCATAATCGTGGTATGAAAGTGTTGTTTGATATGGTGATGAATCATACATCAGATCAACATCATTGGTTTTTAGAATCTAAAAAAAATAAAACCAATCCGAAAGCTGATTGGTACATTTGGCGCGACCAACCCAATAACTGGAAAAGCATCGTTGGACCAAAAGGCTGGCATTTTTGTGCAGAACGTAATCAATACTATTTTGCATCGTTTTTGCCATTTCAACCAGATTTGAATTACAGAAATCCTGAAGTAAAAAAAGCAATCTTTGATGTATGTCGTTTTTGGCTGCAAAAAGGAGTTGACGGTTTTCGTTTGGATATTTTTAACTGCATTATAAAAGACAAAGATTTTAAAAACAATCCTTTTTCGTTATTTCATATTATACCAAGTGAAGATTTTCCTGGTGGAAATTTTCAAATTAGAAAATATTCTTTAAATCAGGAAGAAAATTTTGCGCTGGCAAAAGAATTACGCAATGTGGTAGATGAATTCCAACCGCAACGTGTTTTATTGGGCGAAGTGTTTGGTAAAAATGAAGTCAAGAAAAAATATCTCGGTGAAAAAAATGATGGCTTGCATTTAATTTTCTTGTTTGATATTTTGTTTTTCAAATTCAATCCAAATTTTTTCAGAAAAAAGATTTTAGAATATGAACATCATTATCCGTTTCCATATACACCAACTATTGTATTCAGCAATCATGATCAACTACGTAGCATAAAACGCATTGGCAATAATTTGGAAAAAGCTAAATTACTTGCTTTGTTGCAATACACGATGCGTGGTGTGCCAACGGTTTATTATGGCGAAGAAATTGGTATGACAAATGGCAATATTCCAATTAAAATTGGTAAAGATCCAATTGCAAAAACATATAGTTGGGTGCCGCAATTTATTGCCAATTTGTTGCCTGTTGCCATCAACCGCGATATTTGCAGGACACCAATGCATTGGAATAACTACGAAAAAAATGTAGGTTTTTCTACAGCAAATACAACCTGGCTTCCTTTAAATAAAGAGGTAGAAAACAGAAATGTATTTCAACAAAAAAATGAAAAAACTTCTTTGCTGAATATCTATAAAGCCTTAAATAAATTAAGAAAAGAAAACAGTGCGATACACCGCGGAAACATAGAAATCATTAATACAGGTAACAAAAATATACTGGCTTTTCTACGCACGTTTGAAGATGAAAAATTATTAGTTTTATTAAATTTTAGTAATTCAAAAATTACCAATAATATCAGTCAGCCAATAAAAAAAGTATTGTTTTCTATAAAAAATAAAAAATCGTTTGATGAAATTTTAGATGGTTATGATGGTGTTGTATTAAAAATTTAAACTTGTTTTTATTACTTTTGATTAAATAAGATTTCATGTCAGAAACCCAGGATTACCATATTATAGAAAAGTTCAGAGAAATGGTAGAAAAACGCTATGACTTTGATGGTTTAATGGCTCGTTTTGAATTACCACCTTCTATAACAGAAGAGGTGATAGATGAAATTGAGAATTATTTTTTATCAACTATATATCCACCGGCAAAGGAAAGAAAAGAACTGGAAGAGGCTTTTCAAGATTTGGCAGCATATGTAAAACAACCCAGAAAAATATGGAATTTATTTGGTGATATGGCTCGTGCTTTATTCAAATTTGGTCGTCATTTTATGACGGCACTAAAAGCTGGAATGGATGCGCTTGATTCATTTATGGGTGCAAAGAATTTTGAAGCAAGCATGACGGCTATTGCCAATAAAAATGGAATTAAACCACCAATGAGTGATGAAGATTTTGAATACACAATGTATCAATTACCCAGAGAAGAAATTGTAAAATTTATTAAAGATGTAAAAAGTCTATTTGGCGCCATGGTGAATACTATATTGCTGTCAAAAACATTAGATATTTTAGATCACGTTATTCATACCATGGAAAAAAAACCAAACGTTTTTCCTCAAAAAGAAGTAGATGGAATTAAACTTGGAAAACAATTACTGCAAAAAGGGTACGACTTATTTTCAAAATACGATGAAGAAACCAAACAGCATATTGTAGATTTTATTTTCAAAAATGAAATGTGGTATATAGATGAAGTGTATAGAAAAAAAGAAGGAATATAAGTTTGATTGTGCATTTAATTAAGAAATCTTCACACTTGTAGTTTCATTATTTTTGTAATTTTGTTGGTTAGAGATGGCGCGTAAAACTATATATACAGATGATGCACCTGAACCGATTGGTCCATATTCTCAAGCTGTATATATAAATGGTATGTTGTTTGTTTCAGGACAAATTCCGTTGGATCCGTTTTCTGGAGCTCTGATTAAAAATGGAATTGAAGAAGAAACGGAACAAGTGATGCAAAATTTGAAAGCCATTTTACACGCAGCAGAAATGGATTTTTCTAATGTGGTAAAATGTTCTATCTTTCTAAGCGATATGCACGATTTTCCGAAAGTGAATGAAGTATATGGCAAATATTTTAAAACAAATCCACCTGCACGCGAAACTGTAGAGGTAAGCGTGTTGCCAAAAAATGCAAATATAGAGATCTCTTGTATTGCTGTTAGATAATTAAAGATTGTATTATGTCATTTCAAAAATTAAATCAAACGTATGTCTAAAAAAACAATTCTTGTCTTGTCATTCTTATTCTTTTTAAGCCTTAGCGGTAAAGCAGAAAATTCTAATATATGTAAGGCAGCTCAAGATAGCATGAACGCACAATTTGGTCGAGGTGAATTAGCTTTTTATTTTTCTCTAAAATCTAACTCTAAAATCTTTTTTTATGTTAAAATAAATAAAGATTACTATCAAAAAACACCAACAAAAAATGCCTCTGGTGCCAAAGATTCTACCAAAAAAGATTCTAGTAAAACGATGTCTGCTAAATTGATAACCGATTACTTCCAGGGTAAGTCCGCAAAAACGCAACCCTTGGATACAAGTGTAGAGTTCAAAATGTGTTATAATTTGGCATTTCAATCAAAATTGGACTCCGTTTACAAATGTGATTTTTTTAGAAAATCAGACTCGATAATGAGAGCTTATGATAAATTAGGAAAGGGTTATAAAAACGTGGATTACCCTGGTGGTGCTGGTGCTTTACAAACATTTATGGAGAAAAATGTTTCATTGCCAAAAGAGGCAAAACCTAGTGACACAGATAATTTAATACGCGTTTATTATTCATTTTTTGTTGATGAAAAAGGTGAGCTTTCTGAAATTAAAATGATAAAATCAAATTGTAAAGTATGCGAAGATGCTGTTTTGTCAGCAGTAAATAAAATAACTAAATTTACTCCTGCGACTGAAGCGGGAAAACCTAAAAAAGTAAAATATATTTTACCGTTTACGAAAAAAATATAAAAACATAATTTTTATACCAAAAAATATTAATCATTCAGATAAACCATATTTTAAAAACCTAAAAATGTTTGGTATTATCTACTAATGCAAAATACAAAGAACGAAATCCTAAAATAGCGAGAAGCCGCTTTTGGATCAACGGCTTCTCTAAACACACACTATTTATGAAAAAAGAGGTATTATTCATTTTTTAATTTTTTCAAATAATAAAGCATATTATGATTGATTAAATGGCAATGCCGATTTGTGAACAATAATTCTCAATTTCCCGTCTTTACCTTTCCTGAAAACCCAAGTTTTGTCAACCATTACTTCTTTTCCGTCTTTGTCAGTTACCCAAACATTACCCATTGTGATGGCAATAGAACCATATATTTGAATACCTTCATTTTTTTCTCCTGCATTATCATAGCGAGCTTTTACCCAAGGTGTAAGTGCAAACCCTTTGTCGGTAGGATAATCAGGGTCGCCACCAACAAAATAGGCTAATGCTCCTTTTTTGTCGTTTCTAAATGTTTGATCGCCAAATGCCAATGTGGGTTTGAAGAAAACTTTACCGCTATCATAATTGTAGGCAGAAGAAAGCACTTCATTTGCAAAGGCTTTGTAGTCGCCACCTTCTTCTTTCAGTTTACCAATTTTTACCAAAGCATCGCACCAAGCCTGTTGGGCTGCATTTACTTCGTCATAAGTGATAATGGTTTGTGCACCTTCTTCAACATACACTAAACCTAAATCATCAATTACTTTTTGCACACTTTCGCTTGTTTGCGAAAATACTTTGTTTGCTTCCTCTTTTGCTTTTTCAGTAACTTGGTTGCAAGAAGTTGCCATACCTGCTACTACGAGTAGACCGAAAATCATTTTCTTGTTCATTTTTTTATTTGTTATACTATTTTTTATTAAGTAATACTTAGTTTCATAAAAAAAGCGAGAAGCCGAGCCGAGCGACTGCGGCTTCTCTAACACACACTATTTATGAAAAAAGGTATTTATGTAATGCTATTTAACATGATAGTATTACTATTATAGTAACAACGCTACTTTGTACTTAGTTCCTGTTTGCTAAATTATTTTATGTTAAAATGTGTTAATATTATTGGTCTGTTATTTGCAGTAGTTTTTTACTGTTGTGTTGTTTGTCCTGCAACCAAGTAAATAGAGTTATTGAAGCGCATAAATTTGGTTTTTAGTTCGTTTAGTTTTAATTGGGTTTCCAATACTTTATTTTGTCTTGTATTGATTAAGAATAAACTGCTTTCACCATTTTCAAATCTGGTATTTTCTCCTTTTAGTAAAGCTTCATACGCCAATAAGGTTTCGTTGTATAATCTTAGATTTTCTTTTAAGGCAATCAAATCGTTGAAATAAGATTTTACTTTTACGTTTAATTCATTTTGAACAACCATTTTATCTATAAGCGTGGATTCTATTTTTATTTTAGCTTGTTTATATTCACCTCTTGCTTCTAAAAATAATAATGGCATTCCAAAGTCTATTCCTATATTATAATTATTCAGTAACAAATTATCACCTACATTAGAAAACGGATTATAGGTTTTATTTATAAAATTATATTTGGCATTTAGTGTTGGTAATAAATTTTGAAATTTTAATTTTCGTTCTATTTCTAAGTTTTTTAGTTTTATGTCAAACGCATTTATTTTCGGATGATTTAATACTAACAATTCTAAATCGCTAATTTTTGGCAATTCTAAGGTATCTACTAATTGTTTTATATTTAGTGTTGTTGGTATGGTATTTTCTCTTATAAATACTGGTTGTTCGTTTTCATTCCATAAAAACAAGCTTAATTCTATATTTGATTTTATCCATTCGTAGTAGGCTTTTTGCGTCTCAAATTCTAATAATTTATATTGAGCAAAAGCCTCCACAGTATCGATTGCAGGACGCTCGCCTACATCAAACATTTTTTTTGTAAAGACCAATCGCTCGAAACTAATTTGCCTGGCTTGTTTATTAAAAAAATAAGTTTGATAGTTGAGACTCCAATTCCAGTAAACATCAATAGCATCTAATAAAATAGTATTGATGGTATTTAATTGCTCTTGTCTTGAAAGTTGAATATTGTTTTTTGCTTGTTTTAAAACTGCCATTTTTTTATTCATCACTAAACCACTTAACAGTGGCAGAGATACACCAACCGCAATCGAGTTTCCAAAGGTAAGTTCGTTGGCTGTGTTGTTACCGCGCACATCCATTAGTTCAGCGTTTAGCTCTATGCCATACCATAATGGCGCCTTAAGTTGTGGTTGTATATATTGATAATAGCGGTTGCCGTCTAATGTTTTATTTTGATAATTAAAAGCTAGTTCAGGATCAAAGGCTCCTTTTGCACTTAGTAGCTTTGCTTTTGCTTCTTTAATTATTAAATCTGTTTGCTTTATTAGTGGGTGGTTTTGTAAAATTAATTGCAAATAATTTTCTGATGATAAAACTATTGTTGAATCGTTTGCTTTGGCAATAAAACCTGTATACATACAGCAACTAACCAAAAAGATATGAATGTAGTTTTTACTATTTTTCATTCTCATTTACTTCTTTTTCTGTTTCCGTTTTTGCCTGATAATAATCTGGTGGAAATCCATTTATCCTACGCCATATTTCATAATAAATTGGTACGTCTTTTAGTAAAGCAATTCCATTGGCACCTGTGCCATAACGTAAAGTATTTGGCCAAGGTTTATAGGATGCGTCTTCTGTAATTAAAATTCTGAAATACCCTTGTTTACTTATTGCACTTTCTATTACTGTTACGTTTCCTCTAAAAAAACCAAACGAAGCATTTGGCCAACCTGAAAATACAATTGCAGGAAATCCATCAAACATTAAGCTTACACGTTGTCCTAGGCTGATAAGTGGTACGTCTACTGCTTTCACATACATTTCAACGGCTCGGTTATTTACCGTTGGAACTACTTCTGCAATAAATTCCATTTCTTTTATAATTTCTCCAACACCCGCATTTTTTACTTTTATTACTTGACCACCTTGTGGTGCGATGAGATAATAAAATTTTGAACGGCTTTCATAATTATTATATTGATTGTTGAGTTTTGCTATATCGCCTTGTGCTGTAGCTGCGTTTGACAAGGATTGAAATTTGTCTCCAGCAACTTTTGCAATCTTGTCTAGATAGTCTTGTTCCGTTCCGTTTTTTTCTAATTTTGCTATTATTAATTCTTGTTTTGAATTGGCTAGTTTTCGCAGCGCTACATCGTATTTTGCTAAGGCATTTTGCAAAACTTGATTGCGCTGTTCTAGTTGTGTTTTGGAAACCAATCCTTCATTAAATAAAGTTTGTTGTCGTTCATATTGTACCTTTGCAATTTCATAATCATTTTTGGCAGCCACTAAATTGGCGTTATCAATTTCAATATAACGTTGTGCTTGTTCTATTGAATTGTTGATTTGTTCAATTTTAAAACTTAGTGCTTGTTGCAAAGCTTGTGTTTGCAATGTTGCTGTGCCTGCCTTGCCTGTATAATTAGTGGCTGCCTCTTGTTTTGCTATAAGTTGTTGCTTGGTGTTGTTTAGTAGTTCTGGATCTAAGTATTCTGTTTTTACTTCGGTTAGCTTTAAAATAGTATCGCCAGCTTTTACAAAATCTCCTTCTTTAATATACCATTTTTCTATGGAACCACTAATAATAGAGTTTAGTTGTTGCGTGCGTTCATTAATGTTAAATGCTGTTACATTGCCTTTTGCTATAATATTTTGTGTCCATGGTAGAAAAAAAATAGCAGCAGCTAGTAGCAACAAAAAAAGCAATAAATATTTTATTCTATTACTATACTTATTGTAATAAATATATTCGTACGAATTCCAGTTTTTTATTTTATCACTAATGCGCATTCTTTATTAATTGAGTTTTTCTTTAAACAGGCTCCAGTTTCCCACAAAGTCTATTTCGCCAAGCTTGTTTAGGTAAATAATTTTATCACATTTAGATGCATATTCTTCGTCATTAGAAACTACAATAATCGTTTGATTATTTTGCTGCAGTAAATAGTTAATTATGTTTGTTCGAATATTAGCTTCTGAGCGAATCCAAGGTTCATCCATTAGCATTACATCGTATTGATGAACCAATAAACGAAGTAAGATAATTTTTTCTATGGCACTGGTAGAAAGCTGATTGCCGAGTGGTTGTAATTTAGTATTTAATCCGTTGGGTAGTAGTTGTAAAAAATCTACTAAACCTATTTGAGTGGCCATTGTAAAAATTGTATCAATTAGAATATCATTTCCTAGAGTAATATTTTCTAAAACTGTTCCTTCAAAAATATCTTGTTTATTGGTCAGTAATCCAATTTTATCTCTTAACGACTCTAGTGCATAATTTTGTACCGGAATATTATTAATTAAGATTGAACCAGCTGAAACAGGGTAGATACCGCTTAATATTTTTAGTAATACAGATTTTCCGGAACCATCATTTCCCATAATACAAATTTTCTCATTCGGACTTATTTCTATATTTATATTTTTGAGTATTTTTGCGTTTTCATTAAAACTAAAACACATATTTTCAACCTTGTAGAGTTGTTTTATGGTGGTGGTGTATGTAAATGTAATTTCTCCTTGGAGTTCTGTTGGTCGTTCTGAAATTATTAATAATTTTTCAATAGATGTAAATGCGTCGTACACATTTTCTAAGGAAGAAATTAATTTTTCAACAGATGCTAGAGTAGTGATGATGATAATTTCAGATGCAATGAATTGTCCTATGGTGAGCTGTTGGTTAATTAACAAATAAGCACCGACGCTAAGCATGGCAAAAGTAATTAATACTTTAAAAATAATAAGCGACCAATATTGAAGCAACAACACATTAAAGTGCTTCGTTCTTGATTGAAGGTACCCTGTTGTTAACTCATCAGATTTTCGTAAGTGGAACGATGTGTTTCGTGAATATTTAAATGATTTCAATACGCGCGCCAATTCTTGAATCCATGCAGCTAATTTGTATTTATAATCACTTTCGTCTAAGCTGGTTTCAATAGCTTTTTTAAAAGTTAAAGATATTATTGCTACCACTAAAATTAATAATAGTATGGATAGAAAAATAAAAATTGGGTGATAAAAAGAGAGTAGTATTAAACCAAAAAAAACTTGTAGAGTGGCTGTTGGAATATCTAAGAATATTTTGGAAACGCTTTTTTGTAAGGTTGTGGTTTCAAAAAAACGATTAATTAATTCTGGTAAATAATATGATTGCGTACTTTTTAAATCAAGTTTTGGTAATTGCTCTGTAAACTCATACGCATATCTGATATAAATTTTTTGTTGTATTTTTTCTATAATTTTTTTTTGAAGTATAATGGTATAACTTGATATTAAAACACCAAGCACCACCAATATAATTAAAATAATCATAGACGTGCTTGCTTCTCCAGCCTGCACAAAGCTTATGATGGATTGAACACCGAGCGGTAAACTTAATTGTATAATACCGCCTAAAATTGCCAGTACATAAATATTACCAATTTCTCTTTTATCGAACCGTATGAGTTCAAAAAATCTAGAGATAATTTTTTTTACACTAAATATATTATTGCTCATTTTTCTATATATAATAAAAGAAGTTATTCTTACAAATAACTTCTCTGTAACTCAAAATTACTAACTAAAACCAAACAAAGGTAATTTATCTTTTAATGGTATTGCTATCATAAACAATAGTTTTACAACAAAGTTCCTTGTTTTTACATTTTTTAAGTATTTTTGTAATATGGAGCTTCGATTTAATATCAACATTAATAAAGGTTTGTACCTAAAAGATCCGCAAACTACTACTATTGGAAAAGCTATTATTGAAGAAGGTATTTTATTAATTGCTGATTTAGGCAACGAACAATTTACATTTAAAAAGCTCGCAACAAAAATAAACACTACAGAGGCTACTGTTTACAGATATTTTGAGAATAAGCATCATTTTTTATTATACGTCATTAATTTATATTGGTTGTTAATAGACTTTCAGGTGGTTTTTTATACTCAAAACATAAAAGATACTAAAACTAAAATTGATAGAGTCATTCAGATTTTAATGGAAGGCGCTGAAGGCAAATTGAAATACGATAACATTAATTTGGCAGCTTTGTACCAAATTATAATTACTGAAGGCAATAAAGTGTATTTAACCAAATCAGTAAAAGCAGATAATAGCAAACACTTTTTTAAGACCTATAAAGACTTATGTGTCACAATTGCTGAATTTTTTAAAGATTATAATCCTAAATACAAATTTCATCATTCATTGGCAAGCACTTTGATAGAAATGGCGCATTTACAATATTTTTTTGCAGAAAATTTACCAAGGCTAACAGATAAAAGGGGAAACTTAACTAATAATAAATATGTTGTACAGTTTTTAGATAACTTTGTATTTTCTACATTAGATAAAAAATAACGATGCAGCAAAACTTATTCAGCGAACGTTTTAAGCAAATCATATTTTTTGCTGTTTTATTAGCATTAGGTATTCTGATTTTTATTCAGGTAAATTTTTTGGTGCCTGGTTTTTTGGGCGCTGTTACTTTGTATGTACTGAATAGAAAATTTTTATTCAATCTCATTTATCAAAAAAAATGGAATCGCTATTTAGCAACGTTTGTACTGATACTGATAGATGCTATAATTTTATTAATTCCATTCGGATTAGCAACAATTTTTGTTATTCCAAAATTGCAAAATTTTACCGATAATGCAAACGATTTGTTTCAAGGTGTGAAAGAAATTATAGAACGTGTTTCTGCTGCCACTGGTATCGAATTATTATCTAAAGAAAATCTGCGTAATATTCCAAATATTGTTTCTTCTTTTTTGCCTGATTTTTTAAGCACAGCTGCTAACGCTTTTATAAACCTTACTACTATGTTTTTTGTATTATTTTTTATGTTGAGTAATGCCAATAAAATAGAGGCTTCTTTGTTGAAATTTATTCCATTAAAACCCGAAAATAAAAAATTAGTAACTAAAGAAACAAAAAACATTGTAACCTCATACGCAATTGGTATTCCAGTGCTGGCGATTGCTCAGGGTTTGTGTGCATATATTGGGTATGCTATTTTTGGTATTTCAGATCCTATGCTTTGGGGGTTTGTTACATGCGTATGTTCCGTAATTCCGTTTATTGGCTCTATTATGATTTGGTTGCCTTTGGTTGTGTATTTATATACGGGTGGAAACACAACAGGCGCAATGGGTTTGGCTGCATATTGTGCAATAGTAGTGTTGAATGTAGATAATGTATTGCGTTTAATTTTATTAAAAGCATTTGCAGATATTCATCCGTTAATTACCTTGTTTGGTGTCATCACAGGTTTAAAACTATTTGGTTTTATTGGTTTGATTTTTGGGCCATTATTGGTTTCTTATTTATTGCTGATGGTTCGAATTTATATCAACGAATTTTCAACGGCAATAGAAGCAGAAGAATAATCTTATTTCAAACTATCCACCAAAAGTTTAGTTACTTCTACGTGTTTGTTTAAAATCATGGTGTGCGAACCACCTTTTACGGCTATCACATTTTTTATATTTCTATACGGAAACATTTCATCGCTTGTGCCATGAATATGAATGATGTCATTTCTATAATCATCTTTTCCATTCCATTTTACAATTGCATTTACACACCAATATAAAAAAGAAGGCCTATTGTTTTTTGCCATGCTCACCGCTAAGTTTCGCATTGCTGGTTCTTTTAATACTTCTCGTTTAAATAAACTACCAAATTGTATGGCGCCAATAAAACCCTTACCTGGCAGCAATTTGTGCATATTAGTAAATTTCATTTGCTTCAAAATAAATGGCATTTCATTTCTGCTTTTCACAGAAGAAATCAATACTACCTTCTCAGGATTTACATATTTTATTAATTCCATCGTCATAATTCCACCCATAGAGTTGGCAACAATATTAAATGGTTTTGACGTATCAATTAAAGGAATAAATTTTTGCGCGTACGTTTCCATCGTGTCATTTTTACTGTGCCTTGGAAACGGCAAATACACAGCATTTTCCACAGCTACCATTTGGAATTTAAACAAGCGTTCGTCTGATGCGATGCCGCCAATGAAATAAGTATTTATTTTATTCACTGTATAATATTACTTAATATTTTTTTGTTGATGTGATTACAGCATTTTTTGAATGATATTATTTAGTTTATTTATTGTTGCCATCGTGTTAATCTCCATTTATTTTGTTGGATTTTGCTTAAAAACGTCCAAGCAATAATTCTGCTTATCTTTTGACCTTGTGCCATATCTATAGTTTTCATTTCCTTTACTTCTGCAGCGCGAAGCTTTTTATAAACCTCAGGAAGACTTGTTTTTTTAGAAATAAGCATGGTATACCAAAAGCAATTAGTCGGATATTGTGAACTTTGTTCTATCATCCGTTTAGCAAATCCTACTTCTCCACCATCACACCACAGCTCTGTGTTTTGTCCTCCAAAATTCAAGCCATTATCACCTTTCTCCTTCAGTCCTAGATTTATTCTTTTTCTTTCATTTCCTTTCAATGCTTCTGTTAATGAAGTATGAAATGGTGGGTTGCAAATTGTTATATCAAATATTTCGTCTGGGTTTAGTATTCCAATAAAAATATTGGTGGTAGATTTTTGTAAAAAACACTTAACAGCATCTGATAATGAAGGATTGGTTGTAATAATTTCTTGGGCAGATTTTAGGGCAACTGCGTCAATATCCGTTCCTGTAAATTGCCATCCATATTCAAAGTTGCCAATAATCGGATAAACGCAATTGGCGCCAATTCCTATGTCTAGTACTTTTATATTTTTCCCTTTGGCTATAACATCTTTATTACGAGAGCTTAATAAGTCTGCCACATAGTGAATATAGTCAGCTCTACCTGGAATTGGTGGGCATAAATAATTCTCTGGTATATCCCAATTATTAATTCCATAGTATTTTTTTAATAATGCTTTATTTAATGTTTTTACTGCTTTGGGGTTGCTAAAATCTATAGATTCATTTTTATATTTATTGAGTTTTACAAAAGGTAAAAGTTCTGGACAGCTTTTAGAAAGCAATTCAAAATCATATTTAGTACGGTGCCTGTTTCGAGGATGTAGGATGGTTTTTTCTGTATATATTTTTTTATTTAAAATTGACAATATATAATATTTTGTGATTGATGAATATCTATTAAAATATTTTGTTGGTCCTTTATTCTTTTCTAGAAGCACTAAACTTTGGTATATTTTACTTTCCCTGTTCCTAAAATTAAGCATTTTTTACTTTCTAAAATAAGCATGTCACAAATCAACACTATACATCCTTTCTTCATAAAGAGTTTTACTCCATCTTTACATTACAAAACAGCGAAAGGCTGGAAACATAGAAACCCAACCCAAAAGTTTAGAAACATAAAAACAACCCAAAGAACCAACGTCTGGAAACATAAAAACTCCATTCTAGAAACACCAGAACCCTTAGAGCAGCTGACGCTGCTCTTTTTTTTATCTTAAATTTTGGTTTATTATTAAGATAAGCTCTTTATTTGCGAAATTTTCTTTGGCAGATGAATCTTCAATATAGAACTCTGTTAGAAAAAAATTATCAAAGTCCATTACAGGAAACCTAACCTTAAAGAAAGATTTAATTATTATTTTTATTAGGGATACATTGAATATTAGAAAATTTTATAACCCATGAAACAATACTCGTACCCAGCATCAGAAGATATAGTTCCACCGGACGAAAACCGCGAAATTACAGAAACTACATCGTTGGCATTTAATTTTAAAATACCTGAAAAGGAATGATTATTTCGTCCTTTTGAATTGAAAGTTATTCCAAAATCATAAGTGGTGTTATTAACATATAGATTATAGAACCCCGATCCAGTGTTGCCAGATCCATCAGATATTAAGAAGGAAGAAAGAGTAATATCAAAGTGATAAAGTCCGGCAGAAGGGGCAGTAAAGGTGGAAGTTACCGGGTCATAATTATTCCCATAATCAAACTTTTCATCACTAAATATAACTATTGAAGTGGAGGAAATACCTACAGGAAAGGACTGCTGGGTTCTTTTAGAAGCTTTAAAAGCAACGTTAGAGCCAGGGCTCTGCCAGCTACCATTTCCATTTGCATCTGAAGTTAATACTTTGCCGGCTGCTGCGCCAGTGGTCATTCTAAAGCTATCTGTTTTTATATTACCAATTACCTCCAGTTTTGATGATGGGTTATTAGTTCCTATACCAACATTGGCACCGGCATTGAATATATTATTATTATTAACGAACCATTGCGAACCATTCCAGTAAGGGGTATTTCCTGCGGTATTTCCACTGCTTAATAAACCTGTCTCACCTTGTAAACCTGTTAAACCAGTATCACCTTTTGGACCTTGTGCGCCAACTGCACCGTCTGCACCGGTTAATCCAATTGGACCTTGTGGACCGACATCTCCTTGTATGCCTTGTGAGCCAGTTACGCCTGTCAAGCCTATCGAACCCTGTGCTCCATCTGCACCATCTATTCCATTTGTTCCTGCTGCACCTTGCGGCCCTGCTATTCCTGTATCTCCTTTCGGACCTTGTGGGCCCGGTGTTGAACTACCTGATTTTGCTGCATATAATGCATAAGGTACACTCAGTAATTGGCTAATTCCGGTAATCGTGTAATTTGTTCCGCCATCCGCGTCGGTTTCCGTTTTTATAAAATAAGGTCCGTTGGCCCAGTTAATGGTGGAAAAAACACCACTTACCACGCTGCCGCCGCCGATTTCAATGCTTACCAATCCATTTGCATTCGTGCTTGGTATTTGTGTTTCTATATAAACTTCTGTTCCCGATACAGAACCTTGTAATATACTGATTCGCATACCTACAGGTGCCGTTGTAATCAAGGCATTGCTGCTATTGCGAATCACTGCCTGATAGCTCATTCTTTCCGGTGATTGTCCAAAAATTATTGCTGTCATTAATAGTGCTATATATGTAGTAATTATTCTTTTCATGACTAATTCGTTTTTATAATCTTATAGGATTTGTAGGTTTGGTTTTCCTGAGCAACGATATGAATAAAGTAGGTGGCAACAGGTAAACTACTCATATTGATTTGGGTTTGCTGAGAAATGATTTGTCCAGTATTTATTACCTTTCCAAGCAGGTCATACAGTTGATATACTAACTTTTCGTTTTTATAATTGCTTATTTGTAAGCTTAAAACATCTTTAGTTGGATTGGGAAAAAGCGTTAGTGATATATCTAATGTTGTTTCATTTATTCCAACAGATATTATTATGTAGGCATGCTGAACGCCTTGTGCTACACTTCCGGTTGTACTGCTATTTGTGGTGTAGACTACTTGCCCAATACTATAGGCAACTTTGCCGCCACTACCTGTTGCATCTCCACCTATAGTGTTTATGGATTCCTGTGTATGCGTTATGCCAGAGAAGAGTAGTAGTACTACAATTAAAACTAAGGATTTTAATGTCTTTTTTATCATTCTGCTTATAAGGTTTATAACGACAAGAATAAAAAAGATACCAAATTTAAGTTTATAAATATTTGGTCATTTTTATTATGAAAGCTATTATCGCATAAATATACACAACACTTTAAAAAGAACATACATCCTTACCAAACTCAAGTGGTTGGGCGCATGTTTATTTAAAATTTTATATG
>JANNVS010000003.1:0-4853 GCA_031414515.1 Sphingobacteriales bacterium
GATTAAGAACCTACTAGCGCAAGTATGCAGTTTAGCTTTGTGTGGAAGCGTACTTGTGCCTACTAATAACCGCACAAGTACACCACGCTAATTGCTATGCCGCATACTTGCGCGAGTTTGGGGCTTTTTCTGTAATATCAATATTATATTGAAAATTCCTCAAATATTCTTTACCAACAAAAACTTGAGAACTACCTGCATCCAAAGCAATAGCAGTAGAATCTTGCGATGAAATTCCAATGGAATAAAGCTCCCCGCCTTTGACAGGTGTTATCACCTGTCAGCTACAAGCCGTTCTCTCGCCGCCGTTGGTGTTCTTCACCAACAAGCCTTCCTTTGCCATTGTTGGTTTCCAACCAACAAACCACTAACTGAATAGTATAATTTCACTAAAAAATTATTAAAAGAATCTCTTCACTCATCCAGATTCCATCTCCGCATCTCCAGACGCTGTCTCCGCTTATCCAGATTCCATCTCTGCGCATCTAGATGATGTCTCTGCATATCTAGACGATGTCTCTGAATGTCTAGACGATGTCTCTGCTTGTCCAGATTCTATCTCCGTGTATCCAGAGGATGCCTCTGCATGTCCAGACTTTGTCTCTGCATATCCAGACGATGTCTCCGTATATCAAGACAATATCTCTGCATATCTAGATTCCATCTCGGTATGTCCAGACTCCATCTCTGTATGGCTAGAACATATCAGCGTTTGTCAGACCATCACTCCAGACAATAAAATCAGCAGTTAAAGGAGCATGGTACCCGTTGTAATTGGCAAAACAATAGCTATACTTATTCCAAGGCTTTATAACTTCTTCCAGAATTAATAAGCATTATCAACTATTTGTTTTAATCTTAATTTACATTTTATTCAGTCACTTGTCACATCCATCCGCCAAAGACGAATGCCCATTGTGCAAGACCTGCAATGCCTCCAAGTACGGCACCTACAACAATTAAAATCCATTCTTCTTCTTCAAATGCTGGTCGTAATACTGCAACAAAATCTTTTGGTGACATAACTCGCATTCTTTCAAATAATAGTGATTTTATATCAAATGATTTATCTAGTGTGCCGTATAAATTTTTCAAGTTCATCGGCAAACGGAAAACAAAATCTTTTATGATGCTATTCTTAATTTCTTCATATTGTTTTGGAGCAATAACCATAGCGATATTATTTACATTTCCATCCGTCATATTTTGAAGTGTATTTTTAACATGCGTTTCTATTAAATTATACATGGCTTCACCGCCATTTTCATTCAGCATAAATTCCCAGATATTCTCTGCAGTTAGTATTTTTTTAGCAACAAAATCGGCATATTCTTCTGATACTTCTTCCTGGCGTTTAATAAATAACCCTTGTATTTTCCAGTTCAGGAATTTTATTTCTTTAACTGGTTTGAAAATTAGTTTTAATGCGAGCCAATTGGTTGCATATCCAACAATAATACCTGCTACAGGCAAGGTCCACGAAGCAGGATAATAATGCCAGGCCAACATTTGAGGTATACCGAAAAAGAATCCAAACCAGAAGCCACTGTATTCGATAAACTTAAATTCAGCTTTGCCACAGCGCATAAATAATTCATTCAATAATTCTTTGTCTTTTAAGATAGATTCGATATACATCTTTTTGAAATTCAATAACTTTTCGTGATTAGTTTTTATGTCATTTAACATATCAACGATAGTTTTTGGAATGTCTGCTTCTGTACTATCAAATATAATTTTTTTAATGTTTTTGGGAATTCTATTCCAGATAGCTGGTATTTTGGATGACATCGTTTGGTTGACTACCTTTTCGGTTAAATCTCTCATTTGTGGTGACATTGCTTTTGCCACTTCTTCCGCATCCATGCGATCGAAAATTTCTTCTACTTTTATTAGTTTTTCTGTCATTAATTCAACACCAATGCGTGCCATTTTGCCTGCATTTGCTGGTATAATGCCTTGCCAGCCTATTTTTAATTTACCAATTTTAATTCCAAAAAACTCTAAGGGTTTGAAGGTCATTTTTATTGCTTGCCAATTGGTAAACCAACCAATAAAACCAGCAATAAATGGAATCGTTAGCAGCTTTAGCCAATAAATCGTTTCGGTATAGAATAGTGTAATTTGATCCATTTAATTACTGAAAATAAGAAGAATTGATGAGATTGAATAATCTGTATTATAAAGGTCCAAAATCTATATAACAATTTAGTTCAGCCCATTTTATAATGAAATTACTTTTAAAATAACGTACCCATCTTTTTTCTTTTCCATTTTTTACATTTAATAAGAATGATGTTACATTATCTTTTTGGCAAAGTTTGAGTTGTTGAACTGTTCTGTGCCAGTCTTGCTGACTAGCAATATCTAAATCCATCATTTGATTTATACAGATGATTTTATTTGTCTGATAGTGTAGGTAAGCTCCACCTGCCCAACCATTTTTATTCATGTATGGTTTCGATTTCAAGACAGAAATAACATATTCAAGACTATCAGCAGGAAAAGATGATTCATACAATGGACCAAAACACGAAATGATGTCAAGAAAATTCATGTTAATTAATAACAATGCATCTTCAAATTTCACATCTTCTTTTGTGCCTATAATAACTTCACCTTCAACGTAACGGTCACAGAACTCAATATCATTTTTTTTACAAGAAGAAAAAAAAGTTACAAGTATGAAAATTAGTAGAATATTGTTTTTCATAAAGATTTGTCTAAAGTAAATATAAAGAATCGATAGAACAGTTCATTTTATTTAGCAACAGATTACTTTGTAAATGCAGATTGAAGCATTTTACGCTATCGTCACATCTTTATCTAAGTACACATCCTGAACAGCATTTAATAATTGAACACCTACTTTAACTTCTTTCTGGAATGCTTTTCTTCCTGAAATTAAACCCATGCCACCAGCACGTTTATTTATAATAGCTGTTTCCACTGCTTCAGCTAAGTCGGTTTGTCCTTTGCTTTCGCCACCAGAATTGATTAACCCATTTCTGCCCATATAACAATTTGCAACCTGATATCTGCATAAATCAATAGGATGGTCTGTGGTTAATTCTGTATATACTTTTGGATTCGTTTTACCAAATTTAATAGCATTGTAACCACCGTTATTAGTCGGTAATTTTTGTTTGATGATGTCTGCTTGTATGGTTACGCCTAAATGGTTGGCTTGTGACGATAAATCAGTAGCAGTATGATAATCTACTCCGTCTTTTTTGAAAGCATCATTTCTGGTATAGCACCATAAAACTGTAGCCATACCTAATTCATGTGCATATTCAAATGCTTTAGATACTTCAATGATTTGGCGACGAGATTCAGGAGAACCAAAATAAATGGTTGCACCTACAGCAACGGCACCCATATTCCAGGCATCTTTAATGGTGCCGAACATAATTTGGTCGAACGTATTTGGATAGGATAATAATTCGTTGTGATTTATTTTTACGATAAATGGAATCTTATGTGCGTATTTTCTTGCCACAGAACCTAATACACCAAAAGTAGATGCAACTGCATTACAACCGCCTTCAACTGCTAATTTTACAATATTTTCTGAATCAAAATAGATTGGGTTAGGAGCGAAGCTCGCACCTGCAGAATGTTCTATACCTTGGTCAACTGGCAAAATAGATACATAACCTGTATTCGCTAATCGTCCATTGCCATAAAGCTGTTGCAAACTTCGCAATACTTGTGGTGAACGGTTGCTTTGTATCCATACTTTATCAATAAAATCTGCACTCGGTAAGTGCAATAAAGACTTATCGATGGTTTTACACTGATGTTCTAATAAAAATTTTGCTTTTTCTTCGCCTAATAGGTCTACAATTTTACTCATCGTTAGTTGTTTTTAACAAACACAAAGATAGGAAATAGTAGTAAGTAGTAAGTAGTTAGTGGTAAGAATTTATTCACTTTTTAAAACTGCAGTAATCTGGTAGCTGTTAAATAGGAAATCACTGCAACGCTTCCAGTAAGAATTGTTCCCCAAATAATATCTACAATAACTACAGTAAGTGGCCATTGTTTAATAGTAGCCATATTGGTTAAATCGTAAGTAGCATAGCACAAAAAACCTAAGATTGCTCCATTTAGAAGTACCATTTTCCAATTTCCAGTATGTATTTCTGGAAGGATTGCAAAATATAGAATGCCTGCAATATAAATTAAATAGAATATAATGGCTGCCGCCCAATTGACTTGTCCTGTGAAAATAAAACTGAGTTTTTCACGATAGAAATTTTTGGCAATTACACCCAACCATAACATATCAATGGCAAAGAATATACCAGTAGTGATTAGAAAAAGAGCAATATATCTCATAAGATTACAACAACGATTTTTAATTATTGTTTAGCTATTGTCGAAATTAATTGTTGAAAATATGCTGGTGCATCTTTCATTTTGCTTCCGTACCACGAAAAGTATTCGCCATCTACTAACAAAATTCTTGCGTTTGGCAGTTGTTTTTGAATTTCTGAGATATGCTTTTCTGTGAATGGATAAGGCTCTGAGGAAAGTAAAACTAATTGGCATTTTTCAAAATACGACGTTTGTAAATTAGAAATAATTGGATAGCGTGTTTGATGTCCAAACATATTTTTTAAGCCAATGGTTTCGAGCATAGAATGAATAAACGTGTCTTTGCCAATGGTCATGTATGGTTTACGCCAAATTAAATAGAGTGATGGTGAAAGTGATGGAGAAAGTGTTTTTTTTAATACTTCAAAATTCAGTTTTGTTTGTGAGATAATTTCTTTAGCGTTTTCTTCACTTGAAGTTAATTTGCCAATCTTTGTTATCATCTTGTAGTTTTCCTCCAGATTTCTTAC
>JANNVS010000004.1:0-2594 GCA_031414515.1 Sphingobacteriales bacterium
AATTTTAATAAAAGTTTTACAACAGAAACAGTTTTTGCACGATGTAACGCAGTTTCACCATAAGAACTTGAATTTTTTCTCATATCCAATCTACAAGCATCTTCTTTTGTTAATACTCCACTTTCTAAAATTAATAAGTGAATATTGGTAGTTTGATATAAAATATTTATGATTGGCCAGGTAAAACAATTTGCCAGCACTAAAATTAAAACTGCAAATGCTATTTTCTTTCTATCAAATAAAAAGTAAATCGGCACTTCAATAGCAATAGTTAGTGCTAAGTATTTAAACATTATTTTGGTTGTGAGTTTCTTTTTTATAAGTATACATAAAAACCAAACTTGCCAATGCACCTAATGCACCTAAAACCCAAGGCAAATAATTGAAATAAGTAAATTCAGTTATGTTGTTTCCGCTTTTATCTACAGGAATATCTGCAAAACAAATTTGCAAACATAATAACATGTTATAAAATGAGATTATCTTTTTCATCTGTCAGTTTTTCTTTTTCGAATATACGCAATCAACCAAAGAATGCAAAATGTGCTAACTGAAACAAGTATTAATAATACAACAGCAGGAATTACCAATACAATAGGTGAAACAGCATCTAATAAAATAGCAAAATTACTCATATACTCTTTTGAAGATTGGACTGTTTATTCTTATTCCAAACAAAAAATACCAATGCTATTAATATTGCAAAGCTCAATAATGAGATCAAATACATGATGTTCTTATTTTTATTGAATTGGTCATTATCGTTCTTATTATTAACAGAAGAAAACGGAATAGTGTTTTCCTTCATTCTTTTAGTAGTTGCTACTGAAAAAGACAAACGATTATTATTTATGTTTACTAGTATCATCTTTGATTCTCGTTCATCGCCACTGCAAAAATAAAGTGTGTCTGTATGTTCTTCTGATTTATTATGCACAGCCCAAACATTTACACATTGCGGTGCGCCAAATCCACCTTGTATATGTATCAAAGCACTATCTTTTAATTCTGAACTGGCATCATTATCTTGCACATAGAAAGTATACTCATTGTATTGTTGCAATCCTATAATCTTCACATTATAATTCGAGCGCGGTTTATTGCCAGGCACGTCTGCAACAGCATAGTAAGTAACCAGCAATAAGCAGTAAACTATTACGTTCTTCATACTTTAAATATAAACATTAAAATTGAAATTAAAATACAAGCAATCTGGTATTGCAATTAATAGCGCACCTCTTTTTTTATGCGTTGTATTTCTTTTGCAGTATCGCGTTCTTTGATAGATTCGCGTTTATCGAACGATTTTTTCCCTTTAGCTAAAACGATCTCTATCTTTGCTAAACCACGTTCGCTAAAAAATATTTTATACGGAATAATCGTCAAGCCTTTTTCTTTTATCTTGCCTTCTAATTTGTTTAGTTCCTTTTTTGTCATTAATAATTTACGCAACCTTAATGGTTCATGATTCGCATAACTTCCAAAATTATAGATTGAAATATGCAAGTTTTTTAACCACATTTCACCATTTCTCAAATAACAAAAACTATCACCCATATTTACTTTTCCTTCTTTGATAGATTTTATTTCCGTTCCAGTCAATACCATACCAGCCTTATACGTCTCAAGGAATTCGTAGTTGAACTTCGCTTTGCGGTTCACAATTTCTGGCAGTTCGTATTTCTTGCTCACGCGGCAAATTTATTGATTAATTGGCTAATTAGCTAATTAGCTAATTAAATTTGTTAATTGGTGTCATTAAATCAACTGTATGGTTTTGAATTATATCTGGATTTTATTTTTCGTGTTGTCGTTTATTATTGTTTTGTTTAAAATGATAGTACTTGGCGACACAACGGTAATGCCAACAACCATCAACGCTATTACTGATTCTTCAAAAACTGCTTTTGAAATTTCTTTAGGTTTAACCGGCGTGATGTGCTTCTGGCTAGGTATTATGAAAGTTGGTGAAAATGGTGGTGCTATTCGCATTTTTTCAAAATTAATCAGTCCATTTTTTAGTCGTTTATTTCCAGAAATTCCAAAAAACCATCCTGCAATGGGTAGCATTCTGATGAATTATTCTGCAAACATGCTTGGTTTAGATAATGCAGCAACGCCGCTAGGATTGAAAGCTATGAAAGAATTGCAAGACATTAATCCTAACAAAGAACAAGCATCCAACGCGATGATTATGTTTCTGACATTAAATACAGCTGGATTTACCATTATTCCTGTAAGCATTATTGCATTCAGAGCAACAGCCGGTGCGTTGAATCCAACGGATATTTTTCTACCATTATTGATTTCTACTTATGGTGGAATGATATCAGGTTTGATTTTATGTACGTTTATTCAAAAAATAAAATGGGATTTAGTGTTGACTTCCTGGGTTTTGGGAATTATAGGTTTTATTAGCAGTTTGACGTATTTATTTAGTACGATGCCGAAAGAAACCATGGAAATCGTTAGTAATATTGTTGGTGGTTTAATTATTTTTTCTGTCATCATTACATTTATTGCTTTTGCGTTTTTTAAAAAAGTAAATGTATACGAATCTTTTATTGACGGTGCAAAAGAAGGCTTTGAAATAA
>JANNVS010000005.1:0-7536 GCA_031414515.1 Sphingobacteriales bacterium
AAACAGATACTTTTGTATTGTACGAAATTTTTGAGCAGTTGAAAAAATTGGTTTGAAAATTTAATGTATCAAGACAAATTTCAATTTGGCTTTCTCTTTTTTGTCGCTTCCTTTGCAAAGTGCAAAGTAAACGCCAGTTGCAGCGCGTTCGCCGTTTATTAATTTTCCATCCCAAATGGCTTGGCCACCAAGTGCAGTAGTTTCGTAAACTAAATTTCCACTTATATCTACAAATTTCACGTTACAATTATTAGGAATGCCTTTAACAGCTATTAGTCCTACGTAATCTTCACGCACAGGATTTGGAAATACAAACGGCTCTTCTGAATTTTCTGAAGTAACAGTAGCTTCTGCTCTGTAGCTACAAATTCCTTTTCCAGTACCAATAAATAAATCACCGTTTTCTGGATTAATAGTCAATGCTCGTACATAATTTGCCAATAGTGGCGAATTGGTTTCATTAAAATAGCGTAGTGTTTTTTGTCCATCAGCACTAATCAAAAATAATCCATTATTGGTTCCAATCCATTTCCTATTGGCTTCATCTACAGCAATACAATTAATAATTTCATCTTCTAATAAATTATCACAAAAACCACTACCATCTTTTCTGTCTATACAAATTTGTTCCGCTTCACAGGCGTTTTCAGTAACATATCCAGCACAGGAAATAATACCAATTCCTTGTTCGGTACCTAACCAAATAATACCTTCTTTATCTTTTGCCATACATATTACATTATTGGCTGGTAAATTTCCAAAACCACTGCCGGTAGAAAAGTTATAATATTGATCATCAGATTTATCATCTATATCATTTCCGTAATTCAACATCACCAGACCGCCAATGCCATCATTCTTAGCGACCCATATTTGATTGTAATCATCTACTAAAATATCTTTTGCCACTTTTCCATTCAAAAATCCGGTATTAAAATAAGCATAATTTCCATCTGCTTTTCTGCATACAATTGGAACATTAGAAAAAGCATCTGACAGCCAAACATTTCCCTGTTCATCAATATCAGCACCAGATATTCTAAAAATTTTCTCACCTGGATTGGTTGCATTTGGCCTGTATTTATTTATAATAAATGTTTTATCAGATAAATTATATTCTAAAATTCCTGTTTGTGAACCAAAAATAATTTTGTTTTCAGATGGTATGGTTTTTATAACAGCGATGTCAATAAAAGTATCTAGCGTTGGTGTGTTGAAGATATTTAGATTATCCCAACTATAATCCTGACACATATAAATGCCATT
Organism: Sphingobacteriales bacterium; assembly: GCA_031414515.1. Classification (GTDB taxonomy): domain Bacteria; phylum Bacteroidota; class Bacteroidia; order Chitinophagales; family JADIYW01; genus JADJSS01. The sequence continues at coordinate 1,267 of JANNVS010000005.1, forward strand.
TTTATTAAATGTCGGACTCCAACTATCTCTTATATCAGAAGATGCCACCCAAAGTGTACCATTTAGGTATTCCATTTCTTTTGAAGTAATTCTTGGAGGTGCATTTGGAAAAATATTGTTGAAGTTTCCACCTTCCTGATGAACTAAACCTCTATATAGATCTGCATGCCATAATTCACCATTCAGGTCTTGTAAGATTTGCAGTGGATATGAAATATATTCACCAGTAAAAAAACTAAAGGTTGTGCCATTCCATTTTCCAATACGATTATCAACGATATCGTCGCCTATTTTCTTCTGTTGTGCAATCAATAATTGACCATAAGAATTATTCAAATTTCTGGTTACCCAATTTATTTCTGAGAAAATTATTGCCCAGACGACTCCATCATATTGATACAATGTATTGTCAATAGCTGCAATAATTTTATTTTGAAATTGGGTAATAGCTGTCGCTTCCGTCTGAGGAATTCCAATCGAGTATTGTGTCCAGTTATTAAAATTTAATAAGTTTATTGCAGGTGAAATTTTTCCCATAACAACGCCTTTAGTCGTTGCACAATAAATGAAAGAAGTGTCAGCCCAAACAGCATTTACTCTATAGGTCGATATGCCATCATTAAAGGTTGCGGTTTCAGCAACCTCCTGTTTCTCTAAGTCTATTTTCATTAAGCCAAATCCAGCACCTAAATATGCTTTGCCATTTACACAATAAATATGATATATATTCTTATCTCCAGTGATTGTAGCATTTTTCAAATAAGGCAGATTTGTTATTTTACCGTTGTGAATTAAATCAATATTTGAATTATTGTAGGCTATGACTAATGTAGACGTTGTAGTATCATATCCTACCTGAGCAACAAAAACTTCTGCAAGTCCACTAACTTTGGTATATTTCTCTAAAAAATTATTTTCAATATTTACACCAATAACTCCGTTTTCACAGGCACCATAAATATATTCTTTACTTTGACATAAAGATGTGGCGTTTTGTAAAGGTAAATGTGCTGTCCATGTACCTAAAGGAATACTTTGGGCACTTGCACAGATAGATTGAAAAGTTAAAAAAATAGCTGCTACTTTTTGCAATCTGAATTTTTTATTATAAAATGTCATTTTTAAAATAGGTCGTTTAATTAATGTCTTTAATTTACAATCTGAGATAGTGAATGTAGAGATATCAAATTTATCATCAAATCTATGAATTTTATATGAGAAAGGACGAATATATAAAGGCCAAATAAACTTATTTAAGTAGCTTTTTGTATCTTTGCGCAAATTTTTTTGAAGGAAAACGCAATGTCAAACGTAAAGCAATATAGAGAAATAAAAAATATTACCCAGTCACAGATTGAGCAAGAAATAGCTGAATTCTGGGAATCTCAACATATTTTTGAAGAAAGTATTACCTCACGTGAAGGAAAACCTCAGTTTGTTTTTTATGAAGGTCCACCAAGTGCTAATGGCATGCCTGGTATTCATCACGTTTTGGCTCGTACCATAAAGGATATTTTTTGCAGATATAAAACGATGCAAGGATATCAAGTACATCGAAAAGGAGGTTGGGACACACATGGCTTGCCAATAGAAATTTCTGTAGAAAAATCATTGAATATTACTAAAAAAGATATCGGTACAAAAATTTCAGTAATTGAGTATAACCGTAAATGTCGTGAAGAAGTAATGAAATACAAAGACAAATGGGATGACATTACTAAAAAAATGGGTTATTGGCTTGATTTGGATAATCCATATATAACATTTGAAAACAATTATATAGAAAGCGTTTGGTATTTACTACAACAACTTTACAAAAAAGATTTTTTATATAAAGGCAAGAAAGTACAGCCGTATTCACCTGCTGCTGGCACAGGATTAAGCACTCACGAACTCAATCAGCCTGGATCTTACAGAGATGTAAAAGACACTTCAGCTGTTGCGCAATTTAAGGTAATAAAAAATGAACATAGTGAATTTTTGTTTAAAAATAATGAAGCTGTTTTCTTTTTAGCTTGGACAACAACACCATGGACTTTGCCATCAAATACTGCTTTAGCTGTTGGTGAAAAGATTGAATACATTTTGGTTAAAACGTTTAATCCTTACACACATTTAAATGTTAATCTTATCTTGGCTAAAGATTTATTTTCAAAATATTTTCAATTGGAAAATGAAAATAAATTAGAAGCCTATCAAAATGATGGCAAGAATTTACCTTATATAATTTTGAAAAATCTTAGTGGAAAAGATTTAGCAGGAATCCGTTATGAACAATTATTGTCATTTGAAGCCAATTCCGGAGATAAAATCGAAGGCGATGCATTCAAAGTTATTTTAGGAGACTTTGTTACTACTTCTGATGGTACTGGTATTGTACATATTGCTCCAAGTTTTGGTGCTGATGATATGAAAGTTGCCGCAGAAAACGGAATTGGCACAATAACTTTAGTAGACAAAGAAGGGAAATTTATTGATGGCGTAGGTGAATTTTCTGGAAGGTATGTCAAAGACTACAAAGATGAGCCAAATTATGTTTCTGTTGATATAGACATTTCAGTAAAGCTCAAAAAAGAAAACAAAGCTTTTAAAATAGAAAAATACGAGCACTCATATCCTCATTGTTGGCGTACAGACAAACCTGTTATTTATTATCCTTTGGATTCCTGGTTTATTAAAGTAACTGCGGTAAAAGAACGCATGATAGAACTGAATAAAACCATCAACTGGAAACCAGAAAATACAGGTACCGGTCGTTTTGGTCAATGGTTAGAAAATTTAGTAGATTGGAACTTGTCTAGAAGTAGATTTTGGGGAACACCTTTAAATATATGGCGCACTAAAGATGGCGAAGAAGAAATGTGTATTGGTTCTATTGAAGAATTAAATGCAGAAATGCAGAAATCAATTGATGCAGGATTTTTAGCCAAAGAAAAATTATCTGAAAAACTAGATTTACATAAACCATTCGTAGATGATATTATTTTAGTTTCAGCTTCAGGGAAGCCAATGACACGTGAAAGTGATTTAATTGATGCTTGGTTTGATTCTGGTGCAATGCCTTACGCACAATGGCATTATCCATTTGAAAATGAAGAAATATTTAAAAAGTCATTTCCTGCAGATTTTATTGCTGAAGGTGTTGACCAAACACGCGGTTGGTTCTATACATTACATGCAATTTCCGTGATGTTATTCGATTCAGTAGCGTATAAAAATGTAGTGTCCAACGGATTGGTATTAGACAAAATCGGCAATAAAATGTCGAAAAGCAAAGGTAATACTGTTGACCCATTTGCAACGATAGATAAATATGGCGCAGATATTACTCGTTGGTACATGGTTTCTAATGCACAGCCTTGGGATAATTTAAAATTTGATGAAGAAGGCTTAGCTGAAGTATCTAGAAAATTATTTGGAACACTTTATAATACTTACAATTTTTTTGCTATTTATGCAAACATTGATGGGTTTACAATTGAAATAAACAATACAACTCCAATAAATGACCGTGCAGAAATTGACCGTTGGGTAATTTCAAAATTACATAGTTTGGTAAAAGAAGTTTCCATTTCTTTAGATGATTTTGAGCCTACTAAAGCTGCTCGATTAATTGAGGTTTTCGTTATTGAACATTTATCCAACTGGTATGTGCGTTTATGCAGACGAAGATTTTGGGGCAATGAGTTATCGAAAGATAAAAAAGCAGCTTTTGAAACTTTGCATGAGTGTTTGCAAGTCGTTGCACAATTAATGAGTCCAATTGCACCATTTTTCAGTGATTGGTTATATCAAAGCTTATTAGCTACCTCACAATCTATTCATACTTCTACATTAATAAAATCAGATGCAACCCTAATAGATAAAGCATTAGAGCAACGCATGGATTGGGCACAGGAAATTTCATCTTTGGTTTTATCTTTAAGGAAAAAGACAAAAATAAAAGTTCGTCAACCATTACAAAAAATATTAATTCCAGCTATAGATAAAGACTTTATTGCGCAAATAGATAAAGTAAAAACACTGATTTTATCGGAAGTTAACGTAAAGGAAATTGAATATATAAACGATACAACAGGAATTATTTCTAAAAAAATTAAACCTAATTTTAAATTATTAGGAAAAAAACTTGGAGATAAAATGAAAGTTGCATCAGAAGTAATTCAAACTCTGACAAACGAAGAAATTCAACAATTAGAACAAAAAGGAAACTTTGATATTAGCATAGATAGTACAATTATCAATATTTTATTAGAAGAAGTAGAAATTATTTCTGATGACATTCAAGGCTGGCTTGTAGCAAGCAATAACGGAATTACTGTAGCATTAGATATTCATATTTCAGATAAACTGAAAAATGAAGGATTTGCCAGAGAAATCGTTAATAAAATACAAACCGAGCGCAAAGAGTCTGATTTTGAAGTTACTGACAAAATTGTATTACATGTGCAAAATCAGTTAGTTCTCAATGGAGTTTTGAATAGTTATAAAGAATATATTTGCAACGAAACTTTAGCAAACGATATATTGTTTAATGATACTATACAAAATACTAAAGAATTTGATATCAACGGAGAATTATTAAAATTATTCATTCAAAAAGTGTAGAAGATGGCAAAAGTGATAAAGAAAACTAAACCAACAGCAAAAAAAGCACCTGTAAAAAAACCAACAGGAAAAAAAACAGCAGTAAAGCCTGTAAAAAAAGTAATAGCTAAAAAACCTATTGCCAAAGCAAAACCAACGGTCAAGAAAGCTGCGAAACCTGTTGCTAAAAAGGTCGTGCCCAAAGCTAAACCAAAGGTAACAGTTAAACCAATAAAGAAAACGGTTGCTAAAAAAATAGCTGCTAAAGCAAAACCAACAGCTAAGAAAATCACAAAACCAGTTGCTAAAAAAATAGCTTCCAAACCAAAACCAAAGGTAGTGATTAAACCAAAGAAGAAAATAGCAACTAAGCCAATTAAGAAAGTAGTAGCTAAAAAAATCATTGCAAGAATTGCAAAGCCTTCTGTTAAGCAAGTAGCTCCTAAATCGATTGTCAAAGTTGTTCCTAAAAAAGCAACGCCTAAGCTTTTAGTAAAAAAAACAACACCAAAGCCTGTTATTAAAATTACACCCAAAATAGTTGTGCAAAGTACAGTAGTTAAAAAGAAGGAAACAAAAACCTTTAATGAAATTATTCAAAAAACATCTGCAGAAAGAGCACAACATGTTTCTGATCAAAGACATATTAATGAAGCAAAACCAGCAATGCAAACTTCAGTAATGCGTTACAATGATGCGGACTTAGCTGTTTTTAAAGGTGTGATTTTAAAGAAAATCGCAAAAGCAAAAGAAGAAATAGATTTTTATTCCGATCAAATAAAAAACACATCTGAGTCACAAACAGAATTTGCAAGTATTGATGATGGTTCATCAACTTCTGAAAGAGAGAATATGAATCAAATTGTAGTACGTATGCAAAAATTAATCTCACACCTAGAAAGTGCATTAGTACGTATTGAAAATAAATCATATGGAATCTGCCGAGAAACAGGAAGATTAATCCCAAAAGAAAGATTACTAGTTGTACCACATGCTACCTTAAGTGTGGAAGGAAAGAAAATGGAAAAAAAATAATCTTCTTGACAAATAAAATGACCAATAAGCCAATAAAAATAAATATTTTTATTGGCTTTAATTTTTTAAGCTTTTTTTATGAGTAAAAAATCAATTGCCTTTCTTACTGTATTTATATCATTAATACTGGACCAAATTTCAAAAATATGGGTAAAATTAAACATGATAAGTGGTGATGAGTTTTTATATATTGGGAATTGGGCCCGTATTCATTTTGTTGAAAATGAAGGCATGGCATTTGGTATGAGCTTTGGAGTAGGAATGGGTAAGTTCTTATTAACCTTCTTTAGAATTATTGCAGTAGGTTTTATCTCTTATTATTTAGCACAACAAATAAAAAATAAAAAATCCCTAAAAGGATTTGTATTCGCAATGTCATTAATATTAGCCGGTGCAGTAGGAAATATTATTGACAGTATATTTTTTGGACAAATTTTCTCACATAGTGATGGTCAGCTTGCCACTTTATTTCCAAAGGGTGGTGGCTATTCTGGATGGTTTCATGGTAGAGTAGTAGACATGTTTTACTTTCCAATAATAAGAGGTACCTGGCCTGATTGGTTTCCATTTTGGGGTGGCAATTACTTTGAGTTTTTTCGTTTTATTTTTAATGTCTCTGATGCTTGCATAACAATAGGGGTTTTTCTT
>JANNVS010000006.1:0-1815 GCA_031414515.1 Sphingobacteriales bacterium
TATTTACGTTTTTTGGAAATGCATTTTCCATATCATATACATAGGCAACGCCACCGCTCATGCCTGCTGCAAAGTTGCGCCCTGTTTTTCCTAAGATGATAGCTAAACCACCTGTCATGTATTCGCAACCATGGTCGCCAACGCCTTCTACTACTGCTTTTACGCCTGAGTTGCGCACGCAGAAACGTTCACCTGCCATGCCACGCATGTAGGCTTCACCGCTTGTTGCACCATAAAATGCAACGTTGCCTATAATAATATTTTCACTTGGCTTAAAGGTTGCTTTTGATGATGGATATACAATTAATTTTCCACCGGATAATCCTTTTCCAAAATAATCGTTTGCTTCGCCTTCTAATTCAAATTTAATTCCTCGCGCACAGAATGCACCAAAACTTTGTCCTGCACTACCAACAAATTTATATTGAATCGTATCTTCAGGCAAACCTGTTCCTTTATATTTGCAAGAAATTTCATAACTCAACATCGCACCAACAGTTCTGTCTGTATTTATGATATTGAATTGTCCAGTAGATGGAATTTGATTGTCTAAACTTTCTTTTGCAGATGCAATTAATTGTTTATCTAAAATGGCATCATCCGTTGGATGTGCTTGCCGCATTTGTTTATACAAACCAACATCAACACTTGCTTCTTCTTTATAAATAATTGGCGACAAATCTAAGTGTTTATATTTCCAATGTTCAATGCCATCTCTGCGTTTTAATAGTTGAGTTTGTCCAACCATTTCGTTGATAGTTCTGAATCCTAATTTTGCCATCCATTCGCGCAAATCATTGGCGATAAACGTAAAGAAATTTATCACATGTTGAGGATCGCCAGTGAAACGTGCGCGCAAGATTGGGTCTTGTGTAGCAACGCCAACAGGACAAGTATTTAAATGACATTTGCGCATCATAATACAACCTTCTACTACTAATGCTGCGGTAGCAATTCCCCATTCTTCTGCACCTAAGAGTGTTGCGAATGCTATATCTTTTCCTGTTCTAAGCATGCCATCTGTTTGTAAGACCACACGACTGCGTAAATTATTTTTTACTAATGTTTGATGTGCTTCTGCTAAACCCAATTCCCAAGGTAAGCCTGCATGTTTAATAGACGATATTGGTGATGCGCCAGTTCCGCCATCATATCCAGAAATTAAAATGACATCTGATTTTGCTTTAGCCACACCAGCTGCAACTGTGCCAACGCCAGCTTCTGCTACTAACTTAGTATTGATGCGTGCTTTTGGATTTGAATTTTTTAAATCAAAAATTAATTGTGCTAAATCTTCTATTGAATAAATATCGTGATGTGGTGGTGGTGAAATTAAACCAACTCCTGGTGTTGAATGACGAACGCGTCCAATCCATTCATCTACTTTATGACCTGGTAATTGTCCGCCTTCACCTGGTTTTGCACCTTGTGCTAATTTGATTTGTAACTCATCAGCGTTTGCTAAATAATATGAGGTAACACCAAATCTTCCAGATGCTACTTGTTTAATGGCAGAACGTTCCCAATCACCATTTTCTTTTTTCTCAAAACGTATTTCATCTTCACCGCCTTCACCGCAATTTGATTTTCCACCAATTCGATTCATCGCAATAGCTAAAGTAGAATGTGCTTCGTGCGAAATAGAACCGAATGACATTGCACCTGTTGCAAAACGTTTTAAAATAGTTGAGACTGGTTCTACTTCGTCAATATTTATTGGTGTTGTGTTCGATAAATCAAAATCTAATAAGCTACGTAAGGTGATTGCTTTTTCTGCCTGATTATTTATATGCAATACGCAGAAAAAATAAATAA
>JANNVS010000007.1:0-12720 GCA_031414515.1 Sphingobacteriales bacterium
ACACTCGGAGGTGCAAAAACTATACTTCAAAATATTGACTACCGCTTCACCAAGCAGTGGAATAACAAAAACCTGACATTGATTAGCGGAGCAAATGAACAGTTTCTGTGGATTAATGTACCTGACTTCAAAGGATCAGCAGTTAAAGTTGCAAACCTGTTTGCAGGTTATATACAACTCGACAAAAAATATAAGAATCTTACACTATCATCCGGTGTACGAATTGAATCATTTGCCTATCAGAAAAAGGCAGGCGTTACAGGAACTGAATTCAGGGATGCAAATGGTAAATTAAAATTTTATTTACCAGGTCAGTGGAGAGCTGGACTAAACTATCAGGCTACAAAAAAAGCTTCTATCCGATTTAATATAGGACAAGCCTATCGATTCCCAAGTTTTGCTGAGGGATATGTAAACTCTCAATTGGGGAATTCTGATATTCATTATCCTGTAAAAGATTATACAACGAGTAATGATACAGTATACGTTTCAACTCGGGACTCAGTAATAACCAGATCCACTCTTGCTATACTTTCAAACACGGATTTAGTTCCGGAATATGGATGGACAACAGAATTCGGATATCAGCAAAAAATGTCTTCAAAAAACAATATTTATCACGGCTTGTTTGATATTGCTTTCTTCTGGCAGGAATATAAAAATTTGGTGGATTTCAATACTGTCCTTTCAGATACAACCGTTAGTTCTTACATTAAGTTACAGGCACAAAATATTTCTAATGCTAGAATAGCCGGGCTTGATATGTCTTTCAAACACCAGGTTGCTTATAAAAAACATGCTGTAAATATAACTACAGGATATACATACACATTACCAATAGAAGTAGACCCATATCTGGGTTATAATCTTAATAAAATCGGACCTTACTTTAGTGCTTTCTTCAGATATATGTTTAAGCCTATAGGCGGTGATACTGCCAGCTATGTGCTGAAATACAGAAACAGACACTTACTGACGCTGGATGCGGAATACACTTATGATAATAAATTTACAATAGGTATAGATGCCAGATATTACAGTAATCTGGAAAATTTTGATAAATTATTTTTAGCTATTCCAAATACAGGATATCAGGAATATTACAATGCACTTCCCAAGAAAGGAAACTGGGTGGTAAACGCACGTGTTTTTTATACAGTAAAACAGAAACACACATTTGGTTTTATTGTCAAAAATATGCTAAACAGAGAATACTGGCTACGGGTTGGTAAACTAGAATCACCTATGAATTTTACACTACAATACCGGCTAGAAATTTAGTGTGAAAAAAAATCTAAATTAATCCTCTCCTTTCGAGAGGATTTTATATTTTTAGGATATGGTAAATCCATCATATCAATATTATAATCAGCTTTTCAAAAATCTGCAATTACCACTCGCCTATTGCGATGTCGATTTATTAGATAAAAATATTCAGGATATTGCACATCGAGCAGAAGGAAAAAATAAAACAATTCGTATTGCTTCAAAATCTGTAAGATGCACGTATGCTTTAAAAAGAATTCTCGATTCAAATCCTATTTACAAAGGACTGATGTGTTATTCCGGAAGGGAAGCCTTGTTTTTATTGGAACAAGGTTTTGATGATTTGTTATTAGGATACCCAATCGTAAACAAAGCTGAAATTTATGATATTTGTGTTGCTACAAAGAATGGGAAAAAAGTAATCTTAATGGTAGATTCTGATGAACATTTAAAACTGATTAATGGAATTGCAGAACAAGTAGGTGTAAATCAACCTTTATGTATTGATGCTGATATGTCAACTGTATTTCCAGGAATTCATTTTGGTGTAATGCGTTCACCAATTACAACAGTTGATGCTGCAAAGGAATTGGTAAATTGTTTTGAAAAGTATGACAATATTTCTCTGACAGCAGTTATGGGTTATGAAGCACAAGTTGCTGGATTAGGTGAACATAATCCGGCAAATGGCATTAAAAATTTGATAATTCCTTTTCTAAAGAGAAAATCAATTTTAGACTACACAAAACGAAGACAAGAAATAGTATCGTATATCAAAACTAAGAATCATCCGTTAGAGATAGTAAATGCCGGTGGAACAGGAAGTATAGAAAGCAGTAAAAAAGAAGAATGGGTGACTGAAATTACCGTAGGTTCTGGCTTCTATTCACCTGCTCTATTTGATTATTACAAATATTTTAAACACCAGCCTGCAGTTGGATTTGCACTTCAAATTGTACGAAAACCTAAACCTGACTTTTATACTTGTTTAGGTGGTGGTTATATTGCAAGCGGTGCTACAGGTATCGACAAACAACCAAAGCCTTATTTGCCTGAAGGAATTCAATTAACAACAAATGAAGGTACAGGTGAAGTTCAAACACCATTTGAATATGATGGAAATGAAGAATTAGATATCGGCGACACCATTTTATTCAGGCACAGCAAAGCCGGTGAATTATGCGAACACTTTAATGAATTACATTTAATTTCTAATGGAAAAATAATAGATAAAGTTCTTACCTATCGCGGACAAGGAAAGTGTTTTATATAAAATGATAAAATGATAAAAACCATTCGCAAACAATTTGGTATGCGCAACACATCTGCCACGTATTTAAAATCTAAATACGGTGAAGGTTGCGAATATATATCTATTGATGGCGTTGAAGTACGTGTGAAAATTTCTGGCGAAGGTGAACCGGTTTTATTATTACACGGCTTCTGTTCTATGCTGGAAACATGGAACGGATGGCAACTTGAATTATCCAAACATTTTAAAGTAATAAGTTTTGATATGCCACCGTTTGGCATAACTGGATCTTTAAACACTAATAAACACACACGTTTTAGCGATTATTTTGCATTCTTTGAAAAATTAGTAAATACTTTAGAACTGAATCAATTTTATATAGCAGGAAATTCTATCGGTGGTTTTACTGCATGGAATTATGCACTCAAATATCCAACACGTATTAAAAAAATGATTTTGATTGATAGCGTTGGTTATAAATTTATACCACCAGTTTCGTTTTTATCTATGTTGTTTCCAATAGGAAATATTACTAAACATATTACACCAAAACCAATCTTGCTTGCAATTATTGCACAAGTATATGGCAATAAAAATAAAATATCAGAAGAAACCAAGCAATTATACTACGATTTTCTTCGACGAAAAGGCACACGTGAAGCACTCAGTAAAATGATAAATGATATTGACATCAGCGGCAAACGAATTCCAAATATCAAAACACCTACACTTATACTTTGGGGCAAGAAAGACACTTGGGTTTTGCCTAAAAATGCACATAAATTCAATAGCGATATTCAACATTCCAAACTCATCATTTATCCTGATTTAGGTCATGTTCCACAAGAAGAAGATGCTGCAACTACGGTTAGAGATGCATTACAGTTTTTGCTTGTTCAAAATTAATTCCATTTTAAGTTTATATTTTTTCGTAACAAAAATTTTTTCATCTCACCATTTATTGGTATTTTGGTATGCTATAGTGTCATATCATTTTATACATTCAACAACATTGAAACATGGAAGTATTAACATCAAGTTCTATCAAGGTAAACAATCCAATAAAAAACACTACACTCTACGAAATAGATGATATTACCACAGAACAGGCAATATCTATTTTTGAAAAAGCAAAAATAGTGCAACAAAAAATACAGGCAATGTCTGTAGAACAACGCGTTGCAGAAGTAAATAAAATTAGAGATTACGTAATTTCCAATAGTGATTTTATTTTAGATTGTATTATTGCTGAAACTGGAAAAGCAAGAACAGATGCATTTGCAGCAGAAGTTTTTGAAGTAACCGACGTTATTGATGTTTATAAAAAATTAGCCTCTAAATGTTTAAAAGATAGAAAAGTACCACAACCTATCTTTTTAATGGAAAAAAAATCAAGACAATTTATTGAACCACTTGGAACAATTCTAATTATAACTCCTTGGAATTTTCCATTCTATCAGGTTATTGTACCATCCTTAATGGCTTTTTTAGCAGGCAATGCAAGCATAGTAAAACCTTCAGAAGTAACACCGTTAAAACCATTATGGGAACACTTTTTTGCCAATAGCGGTTTTATGAAAGATGCTATACAAGTAGTAATTGGTGGCAAAGAAACTGGTTCAAAATTATTAGCATTAAGACCAGACAAAGTACATTTTACAGGTAGCGTAAACACTGGAAGAAAATTAATGGAAGCTTGCGCAAAACAATTAATTCCAATAGATTTAGAACTCGGTGGCAAAGACCCAAGCATCGTTTTTGATGATGTAGATATAGATAGAACAGTGAACGGAATTATGTGGGGTGCGTTTACAAATGCAGGACAGAATTGCACTGGCATCGAACGCTTATATGTCCAGGAAGGAATTTATGACACCTTAGTTCCATTTTTAGTAGAACGCACAAAACGCTTACGCACATCGCAACCTGATAGAGATACTTCATCGCCTGAAGATTGTGATGTTGGTGCTATTACTGCATCTTTTCAAGTAAAAATAATTGAAGACCATATTGAAGATGCGATCACAAAAGGTGCGACACTTTTATGTGGTGGTATCAAAGAAAAAGGCTCACATCATATTCCGCCAACTATTTTTGAAAATTGTAATCATACAATGAAAATTGCTTCTGAAGAAACATTCGGACCTACCTTAGCCATCATGAAATTTAAAACAGAAGAAGAAGCCATTGCTTTGGCAAACGATTCTGTGTATGGTTTAAGTGCTTCTGTATGGACCAAAGATGCTGCGCGTGGCGAACGTGTTGCTCGTGCTATAAAAGCAGGTAATGTTTGTATAAATAATCATATGCTTAATGAAGCAAATCCATACTTACCATTTGGTGGTGTAAAAGATAGTGGTATAGGCAGATTTAAAGGTGAAGATGGATTATTGGCATTTTGCAATTTAAAATCGGTATTGATAGACAAACAAGGGAAACTAATAGAACCACAATGGTATCCATATACGAATACAAAATACAATTTGCTTCATGCAGTGATGTTAAGTTGGTTTGGAAAATCCAGAAATTATTTAAAATTTATTAAAAATGTTTTACCATTAGATGGAATTGGCAATAAAGAGAAATTCAAGTAACTGTATTTTGTAATGCGTATATCGTATTGCATTTTTTTTTACGTTGTCCATTATACTAAATAATAAAAAAATATGATATACGATTTTATTGTTGTTGGTTCAGGTTCAGGTGGTGGCTCACTCGCCTATTATCTAAACAAATCAGGTGCAAAAATTTTACTGATAGAAGCAGGAAAATTTTATAGAAAAGATACCTTTCCAGAAACGGAAGCGGAAACATCTGCGCACTTATATTGGGGTGGCGGCATCGAGTTTGATAAAGCTGGCAGAATTGGTTTTTTAAGAACTAAAATGGTGGGTGGTTCATCTATTGTTTATCAATGTTTGATGGATAGATTTGATGACAATGCATTTGATGCATGGAAAGCAGAAAGTGGTGTTGATTGGTTTACTAATTCAGAAATGGACAAACATTATTCGCAAGTAGAATCTGATATGGCATTGCACACATTTTCTCCAGAAGAAAGAAATGGAAATGCTAAATTATTTGTAGAAGCATGTGATAAGCTCGGCTATAAATGGGGAAACTTAAGGCGCGGTCAATCTAATTGTGGCGCAGAAAAAGGAAACGATTGCATCGGTTGTCTCGGTGGTTGCTTCAGAGATTCAAAACAAAGTTCGTTAGTAGCTTTTATTCAAAAAGCAGAAAAAGAAGGATTAGAAATTATTGCTGAAACTGAAATTAATCAAGTGGAACCAAATAGTAATACTTGTAAAATTCATGGTTTACAGAATGGAAATAAAGTAAGTTTTGAAGGCAAGAAAGTAATATTATGTGGTGGCGCATTTGGCTCCACTAGAATGATGATGATGTCTGGCTATAAATCAAAATTACCAGCATTAGGAAAAAATTTCGCATCACATCCACAATTTATGTGGTTAGGTTTTCAAAAGGAACCAGTAGATGCACATAAAGGAATGTTTCAATCGGTAGCATCCAAAGATCCTTCTTTCAGAGCACAAGGTTTTAAATTAGAAAATGTGTTCGCACCACCAATATCTATTGGTATGTTAATGAATGTAACTGGTGCTGAACATCAGCGCTTGATGAAGCAATATCGTTACATTCAATGTATAGAAGTTGCTGTGCGTGATGAAAATGTTGGAGTAATAAAGTGTGATAATAATGGGAAAATGAGTGTTGAAAAAACATTGACAGACCAAGATAAAACAAGACGCGACAAAGGATTGCAAGTAATAGAAAATATCTTAACAACATCAGGTGCAAGTGAAATCTGCAAATCAAATTTCCCTGTTGGCTTACACTTAATGGGTGGTTGCGTAATGGGTACCGATGCGTCTAAGTCAGTTGTAAATCCGGAGTTTCTCGTACATGGCGAGAAAACTTTGTATATCGCGGATTCCAGTATTTATCCTAATGCACCTGGCATCAATCCAGGCTTAACTATTAAATCTTTAGGGCACAGATTAGCAATGCAATTATTGAAATAATGGAATCAATACTTACACCAGATTATTGTTTTGATGGAATAGAAGATTTTCCATATCAGCCAAACTATATAGATTATAATGGCTTAAAAATGCATTATATTGATGAAGGTGATAAAGATAATATAGAAACAATTTTAGCCTTACACGGCGAACCCACCTGGAGTTATTTATACAGAAAATTTGTTCCATTACTATCCTCAAAATATCGATTTATTGCACCTGATTTAATTGGGTTTGGCAAATCTGAGAAGTTGGTGAATATGAAAGATTATACTTATACTTTTCATTACAACTCAATAAAAAACCTGATAGATAAACTACAACTAAAAGATATCACTTTAGTTGTTCAAGATTGGGGTGGCTTGCTTGGCTTAGGTGTTTTAGGAGAATTTTCTGATTTATTTAAACGTGTTGTTATTTTAAATACAGCATTAGCAGATGGCAGAAAATTACCATTATCATTTAAAGCATGGCAAGCGTTTGCAAAATATCATCCTGATTTACCAGTTGGAAAAATTGTTCGCAAAGCCTGCGCACGACCAATGAATGATGAAGTGATGGCTGCATATGATGCGCCATTTCCTGAAAAAAAATATAAAGCTGGTGCACGGATTTTTCCTTCATTATCACCCAATACTAAAAATGCAGATGGTGTTGTACAAATGAACAGAGCAGCAGAAATTTTATCTAAATGGAATAAACCTGCTATCATTTTATTTTCGGATAAAGACCAGATACTTGGAAAGATGGTGCATTTTTTTTATAAAATTATACCAGCAGCACATGAACAAAAAAGAATTACAATTGAAAATGCTGGACATTTTTTACAGGAAGATGCAGGCGAAGAAATCGCAGCATACATTGATGAATTTATTCAGGAAAAATTAAAAGTATAAAACATGGCAAACTTTTTTTCTACACGAGCAACTAAAGGACTTTTAAAAGTTGGTGAAATATATTGTCCAAAAAATGGTGAGTTTCCTTCGTTTACTGAAGCAGCTGGTACCGCTTATATAAATAACTTAGTAGCGAACGTTCCACCTGATGACTTTTCGTCCTTAAGTTTAGTGCTGGCAATTTTTTCATTTTTGCCAAATGGAATTTTAAAATGGATTATAAATACTGCAACAAATTCGCAAAATAATCCGAGTGATGGAATTATTCCATCCACTTTTCGACAATTAAATATTGGCTTGCGTGGCTTGTGTTATTCGATTTATTATTCAGAGTTTACGAATCCAAATTATACCGGTAAAAAACCATTAGATGTTATAGATTATAAAATAAACAGAGTAGTTGATTAATTACTTTCCTTTATTATTAATTTTATTCCATATTTAGGTTTTAATGTAACCAATGGTTCAAATTCTATTTTGTGTGTTTCATCTAAAACAAAATTGAAATGATATAATAGTTGTGCTAACACAATTGTGATTTCCATCGTAGCAAAATAAAATCCAATACACATTCTTGGTCCTCCACCAAATGGATAATAGGCTTCACTATTATTTAATGGATTATTTTTATCAATAAATCGTTCTGGAATAAAATCATCGGGTTGCTTCCAATATTTTGGATTTCGGTGCAAATGGTAAACACTTATTAGTGTAACAACATCTTTTGGAATTTCAAAACCATTTACTACATCATTCTCTTTGCTTTCTCTTCCGATAACATAAGCAGTTGGATACAAACGCAAGGTTTCATCAATTACTGCTTTTAAATACGTAAGTTGTTTATAAGAATCTATTGTCAGTACGCCATCTTTCATCACTTCCTGTACTTCTTGTTTTGCTTTTTTGTAAGCATCTTTATGTTTGCATAAATTATACATTGACCATGCTAATGCATAACCAGAAGTTTCATGACCTGCAATATAAATCGTCAATAATTCATCGCGCAATTGTTTGTCATTCATTCCTTCTTCTGTATCTGCATCGCGCGCTTCCATTAACATACTTAACAAATCATTTTCAGGTTTTTTCTTCTTCTTATCCATAATAATCTGATAGAGCACTGTATCAAATCGATGTATAGTTTTATCAAAATTTTCTTTTTTTCCATTGTATTTTGCAAAAAATTCATACAACGGATTTCGAATACATTTTACCAGATAATCCTGAAGTGTGTAAATATAATTTTGTATTTCATTAAGCTTATAGGCCACATCACTACCTAATAAAGTTTCTACTACAATTTTAGAAGTGAGTTGCATCATCTCTTTATCAATTTCTACCTCAGATACATTTTTATTTTTCCATACTTGAATATGTTCAACAGATATTCTATTCATAGTATCAAAAAATCCTTCCAGTCTGTTTTTATAAAACGCTGGTTGTGCTAATCTTCTTTGTCTAAACCACGATTCGCCTTCATTGGTCAACAAACCATTTCCTAAAGCCATTTTCAATTTATTCGCACCATAATCTTTTCTGTAATTTTTATGATTGGATACAAGTACATGCTTAACAACGTCGGCATCACATGTTGTAATTACTTTTCTGTTTGGTGGCAACTTAAACATAAACGAATCAGGATGTCTTTTAAAATTTTTGCCGAAAAAAGCAAGAATATCATTTGAGAGTTCAATCGCATTTCCAATCAAAGGAAAAGAATCTATTTGTGGAATTTTCATTTGTATTTTTTAAAAAAATAAGAATATCATTAAATTTTATAAAGTATTAAAATCAGATGTAATTAAGAAGCATGAAATAAAAAATGTTAAATATTATGTGAAAGTAATAATAAACACATTTTTAACACAATAATTTGACATAACTCAAGTATAAAACCCACCATTTTCTAAATTTAAGCTTATATTTAATAGCCGGTTAAAGTATTTTAAATGTTAAGATTATACATTTTATTATTTAATTTAATTATATATTTTAATTGCTTCTCTCAAAACGAAGCAAATAATTGGTATTTTGGTCAAAAAGCTGGAGTTAGTTTTAATACAGGTACACCAGTAGTTGTTACGGGTGGTCAGTTGTCTACTCTTGAAGGATGTTCATCTTTAAGTGATGCAGACGGTAATTTATTATTCTATACAGATGGAATGAAAGTTTGGAATAAGAATCATCTTCCTATGCTTAACACAACTCCTACAATTAATTTTCTAAAAGGAGATCCTTCAAGTTCACAATCTGGAATGATAGTACCAAAGCCTGGAAGCAGCACAACTTTTTATATTTTTACTGTTGACATGCAAGGTGGTCTAAATCTTTTTCCTTTTGCTGATGTAGATGGTGTTTCAAATGGATTAATGTACTCAGAAGTGGATATGACTGCTGATTTTGGTTTAGGTGCAGTAGTTATTGCAAATAAAAATATTTCTCTATCAAATCCAACAACAGAAGGCTTAACGGCAGTTAGAGATGCAAATGGTATAGATTATTGGGTAGTTGCCCATCAAATTAATAATAATAACTACTTAGCATACCATGTTACAGCCGCTGGTGTTAATACAACTCCTGTAATCAGTAGTTCTGGTCCTATAGTAAATGTAACTGCTGGATTTCCTCATTTTGGTGAAGGTGCTGCTGGTTATATGAAAATCTCACCAAAAGGCGATAAAATTGCTGCTTGTCATTATAGAGAAAATAAACAAATAGTAATATCAGATTTTAATGCTTCAAATGGTGTGATAAATAATTCCGTTTATGGTGATATAAATCTTAATTCTTTTTCTCAAGGACCTTACGGTGTTGAATTTTCAAATTGTAGTGAATATTTATATGTAGCCGAAGATTTTACAACTTTCAGACCTGATTCTTCAGCTTCATATCCAATAGAATCTATTATTTGGCGTTATAATTTAAATGCACCTGATGTTATAGCCTCAAAAGATACATTTAAACGGATTCCAAACGAATTTGTTAGTGCATTGCAGTTAGCACCGGATGGGAAAATTTATTGTTCTCGATGGAGAAGAATTGGTTCAACTACTTCAAATTTTAGATATGGATTTGGAAATAGTTTACACGCTATAAATAATCCAAGACTTGATACAGCAAGATTTGTAAATAATGCTATAAGTTTTGGTGCATCTACATACATTACATCGAGCGGGTTACCACCATTTATTGCTTCTTACTTTTATATTTCAAATATTTCAGCGACTAATATGGTGACAGGTGACACAACACTTTTTTGTTATGGTGATAATATATTATTTAGAGGAACAACCAGTGCATATGACTCTATTAGATGGAATTTCAATGATCCTGGCTCTGGAACAATTAACAATACTTCGGTGATAAAAAATCCATCTCATTTATTTTCATCTGGAGGTGCTTTTACTATTACATTAATTAAATATTTATGTGGGAAAAGTGATACAGCGAAAAAAAATATTATTATAACAAATTATCCAATTATAAATGATATTTCAGACGTAACTGTATGTTTTGGAAGCAGTGTCATTTTGGATGCAACCTCAAATCCAGTTACATCGTACTTATGGAGTACCGGTGCCGTAACGCCTACGATAACAGTAGATACTACTGGTAAGTATAGCATCACTGCAAATAACAATGGTTGTAAGTCAAAAGACAGCATGTTTTTTAAAGAGATTCTAGCTGTTAGTGCGGCTGTGTCCATTTCATCTAATTCTACAAATAATATTTGTGCTGGAGATAATGTGTCATTAACTGCAATTCCTGAACCAGGCATTCCTATTACAGGACAATCTTATCAATGGTATAAAAATGGAAGCATTCTTACTGGAGATTCATCAAATACGTATACCTCAAATTTGATAAATAATAGTGATATATTTGAAGTTGTATTAACCATTAATAATGTAGGGACTTGTTTGGTTGTAGGCACCACCGCTACCAATGCTTTTCCAATAACCGTTAAACCTATTCCTTCTGTTGATATTCCTTCAAATCAATCTTTATGTGATGGTAATAATACTCTACCTGTAAACTTTAATAGCAATATATCAGCTACTGATTTTATCTGGTCAAATGATAATACTAGTATTGGCTTAGGAACTAATGGAATAGGCAATATTCCTGTCTTTGTTGGTAGCAATGCAAGTTTAATTTCACAAACAGCAACTATAACCGTGACTCCAACTAATAATGGATGCAATGGAACAAGTGCCTTTTTCACTTACACCGTAAATGATTGTTTGTTGCCAGTCGAGCTAATCTATTTTAATGGCAAAAAAATTGAAGACTTTGTAAATAAGCTTTATTGGTCTACTGCTTCAGAATTTAATTGTGATTACTTTAGTTTAGAATACAGTCAAAATATTGCTGAGTTTGAAGAAATTTACCAAACAAAAGGAGCAGGTATTTCAAATCAAACAAAATATTACGATTTTCTACATTATGATGTTCCAAATGGTATCAATTTTTATAGACTTAAACAAGTTGATTTTGATGGAAAGTTTAATTATTCAGATATAATAAAAATCGTAAATAATACAGATAACTATCTAGCTAGTATCTTTCCTAATCCAGCAACAAATCATATTTCAATTTCTATACTAAATTCTACTGGCTCAGGAAATATAATAATATACGATGCACTTGGACAAGTAATGTATTTCCAAGAAACTAGCGAACTGAAAGTACAACAAATAGAATTAGATATTAGCCATTATGCAAATGGAATCTACTATATAAAAATAAGTGATGTTAAAAACAAAACTACTTTGCCCTGGATAAAACAGTAATACAACTTATTAAACAAAATGAATAAGTTGAATGATAAGTCAGTAATAATTCAAATGCAACAAATAAAAATTGTTGCATTTTACTCACAATCATAAAAACAACTACAAATATTATATCAATAAAAGTGGATAAGGTTTTTTTACTTTATTAAATAGATACTGTATTTTTGACGAGATGCCTAACCTTTTCTATATCGAAGAATATATTTACTATTGGATAAGCTCCTTTAATAAATATAAAATACATTCTCCATTTATTTTTAAATTGGTGACTGAGGTATTTGAAAAAGAAATCAATTATGATGACTTTGCACGTATAGAAATTTTGCGAGATGAGTTAAAAAAAGATAATACTGTAATAGAAGTGATTGATTTAGGTGCAGGTTCAAAATCTTTTAAAACAAACAAGAGAAAGATTAGTAAGATTGCAAGAAAAAGTGTGAAAAAAGAAAAATACGCACATCTAT
>JANNVS010000008.1:0-10554 GCA_031414515.1 Sphingobacteriales bacterium
ACGTAATAATTTGCGCTACCTGATTTTTTCCATATTTTTCAACCACATAATCGATTACTTTTTGTCTTCCTTCATCATCAAAATCAATATCAATATCTGGCATAGAAATACGCTCAGGATTTAAGAAACGCTCGAATAGTAAGTTGTATTTTATTGGGTCAACATTGGTAATTCCAATCGCATATGCTACTGCAGAACCTGCTGCAGAACCACGACCTGGACCAATGGCAACGCCGAGTCTTTTTCCTTCGTTAATAAAATCCTGTACAATTAAAAAGTAACCAGGAAAACCCATGTGCTGAATGGTTTTCAATTCAAAATCTAATCGTTCAATGATGTCTAAAGGTATAATTTCACTCCAACGTTTCTTTGCACCTTCAAACGTTAAAAATTTTAAGTACTCATCTTGATTCGTAAAACCAATTGGCAATTTAAAAGCTGGCAATAAAATATCGCGTTGTAAATTAAGTGATTGAACTTTTTCTACAATATCTAAGGTGTTTTCAATAGCAAAAGGAACATCTTTAAAAAGTTCTTTCATTTCATATTGCGTCTTGAAGAAAAATTTATCGTTTGGAAATTTGAATCGGTTCGGATCAATAAAATCTTTTCCGGTTTGTAAACACAACAAAATATCATGTGCTTCGCTGTCTTTTTGGTCTACATAATGCGAATCGTTGGTTGCAATTACTTTGACATTATGTTTTTTTGCAAATTTTAATAGCTCTTGATTAATTCGTTCCTGGCTCCAGCCTGATCCATCTAAATCATTAATTTCATGTCGCTGCAATTCGATATAATAATCTTCACCGAAAATATCTAACCAAAATAAAAATACTCTTTCGGCTTCTTCCACACCTTTGTTCATCATGGTTTGCGGAACTTCTGCTCCAACACAGCAAGTAGTAGCAATTACGCCTTCACTATATTGCTTAATTAAATCTCTGTCAACGCGCGGAAAATCCATGTAGATACCATCTATAAAACCAAGCGATACTAACTTCATCAAATTTTTATAACCAACTTCATTTTTTGCCAGTAATAATTGATGATAACGTTTGTCTTTATTTTCGCGCGTAAATTTTTTATTGAAACGATCTTCTACTACATACACTTCACAACCAAGGATTGGTTTAATATCGTGTTTTTTACAAGCAGAAAAAAACTTGAAAGCACCAAACATATTGCCATGATCGGTGATAGCAACTGCAGGCATATTATCTGCTTTGGCTTTTTTTACCATTGCGTCAATATCAGCAGCACCATCTAAGAGTGAATATTGTGTATGACAATGAAGTGGAGCGAAATCGCACATATCTTTAATTATAGAATTATTGAGTTAGAGAATTAGTGAATGATATGATTCTAAAATTACGATAGAATCATCATCAAAATCGATTTGTATTTAGATTTATTTTTCAACAACCTAAATTATAATTATTATAATATAAAAAGCTCAGGCATTGCACCTGAGCTACACGCAACTAAGAATTATTAATATTATGAGGAACTCATAAAAAGGTTAATCATAGTTTTATGGTTTGTTTTATGGTGAGTCAATGTTACACAGTTTTCTTGATGTAAGTCAAATAAAATGAGTAAACGGTCATTTTCAGTGAGAATTCGGTAAAAACTGTGCCTGTGGATAAATAACTTTCAATATTTATTGAAAGTATGAAAACTTATTATTAATTTTGTACATGCAATATAAAGAAGCAAAACAGCAATTTGTTCAGGCTTGGGGTGCCTTAGGTTCTCAATGGGGAATTAATAAGACTATGGCACAGATTCATGCACTAATGATGGTATCTACGGATCCACTAAGTACAGAAGATATAATGGATGAGTTATCTATTTCAAGAGGTAATGCAAATATGAATATTCGCGAATTAATGGATTGGGCATTAGTAAATAAAGTCTTTAAAGCAGGCGAACGCAGAGATTATTTTGTTGGCGAAAAAGATGTCTGGAAAATTGCAAAACAGGTAGCAAAAATAAGAAAGACAAGAGAATTAGATCCTATTTTGAAATTGCTGAGTGAATTAAAACATATTGATACGTTTGTGAAAACTGAAGATAATAAGCATTTCCAAAAAATGGTAAATGATGTACATAAACTGGCTTTAAATGTTGATCGTTTAATTGAAGGAATCTTTAAAGCAGAAGAAAGTTGGTTTTGGGAAAAAATTCTAAAAATATTTGCAAAATAGATTCGTCTATTTTTTTAACATAAACTTTCAAATGTTTCTGAAAATATAAAATCAATAAGTATGAAAAAGTTTATAGAAATCGATTATACCATTCATAAAGTATTAGCTGTCATAGTGCCGCTTGCGGTAGTAACTTTTTATTTTTGGTTATATGTCGGACCACTTTGTTATCTGTATGTTTCTTTTAGCGACATTGTACATCTTATAACGAGAAGGGAATCAATTGTGTCGAAAAAAAGATTACTTCATTTTACAGGTGGTATTATATATATCATCATTTTTTTTGTATTGCCGTCTCTTTATTTCGAAGTTATCAGATCTAATTTTGACCGAGATAATTTTATGCTCATATTCTGGTATGCTTTACCTTTTTGTTTATTCTATTTTCATTTCAATTTTACCAGAAAAGATTTCCTGGATTTTCAACAATCAGATTCACACAATAAAATATAGCATATGAAGACGCTCGACAACAAAGCATTGATTTACGATAGCAATTGTCCGCTGTGCTGTTGGTACACCGATAAATTTATACAAATTGGTGCGTTAGAACAAAATGGCAGAATCTCTTTTAATGAGTTGAATGAAAAGTACTCGCAGCAATTAGATGCACATCGCAGTCGCCACGAAATTCCATTATTAGATACTAAAACAGGAAAAGTGGAATATGGTATTGATGGACTTACATTGGTTTTAGCAAATGTATTTCCATTCTTCAAAAATATTCTGACAAATAATTTTGCAAAGCAATTAGTAAAACCTTTGTATAATTTTATTTCGTACAACAGAAGAATAATTGTGCCTTCAAAAATTGAAGCAAGTCAAACTATAGATTGCGCTCCGGACTTTCACTTTGGATGGAGATTAGCTTTAATTACCTTTTTTTTGAGTTTATATGGTTTACTAATTCATGCTACTCAAATTCAATTAAACATCTTCGGTGTAAATTTATTTCTTGCATATCCAGTTTTTCATATTGCTTTTATTTTATTTATCACAAAAAATTATTTGAATGAAAAATTATGGAACGCACTTGGTGATTTTTCTGTAACGAACCTTAGTACAACATTTTTATTTACACCATTATTTTTAGTAAATTATTTTGTGCCGAGTATATCCATCTATTTTATTATTGCCACTTTTATTTTATTTCAACTAAGACTGACGTTACATTTTGCAAAACGAATAGAAAACAAAAATTATTTAGTGTAGAGAACTTTCTATGTTGTCTAAGATACGCACTACTGCTGGACAGATTTCCGTATTCTTAACAGTCAATTCTAAAACTTGATGCATCTTTTTTCTGTTTGTGTGCGGATAATCTTTGCAAGCAAATGGTCGAACTTCGTAAATAGCACATTTGTTATTTGGATTCAAAAATGTGCAAGGTGTTTTTTTTAAAATGGTATCGTCATCATCATCTTTGGTAACGTATTTTAAAATAAAGTCTTTTGATGAAATTTTTAAGTGTTTTGATATTCTATTGATGTCTTCGTTGCTAACTAACGCAGGCGTGGTTTTACAACAGTTAGCGCAGTGTAAACAATCTATTTCTAAAAAAACTGCTTTATGCTGTGTGTGAAATAATTTATCTACATCATACGGTTTTAATTTCTTGAGTTGCTGAATGGTTTTTTGATATGCTTTTTTATTTTGTAAAGCATTGTGTTTTAGATTTGATATTTCAGTTTCTAAACTCATATTATATATCGCGTAAAGTCAAGCCTAAACCTCGAAGGTTTTGCCTTGCTTAAGCTGTGCTAAACCTGCGAGTTTTATCTCAACTTCACCGTATAACCTTCTTTTTCCAATATCTCTTTTACTTTTAATTTGAAATCGCCTTGTATAACAATTTCGCCATCTTTAGCAGAGCCGCCAACACCACATTTCGTTTTTAATAATTTTGCTAAGACTTCCATATCTTCAATTTTGCCAACAAAACCTTCAATCAGCGTAACTGTTTTTCCTTTGCGTTTTTTTTTATCAATAGAAACAATCAGTTGTTGTTTGTTGTTCGGCAATGTTTCATTTTCATTTTCTTCCGATTCAAATTTAAAGTCTGGATTGGTTGAATAAACCGTTGCAGTACCTAACTTTTTTTTCCAATCATCATTCATAACTAATAACTATTTTATAGAACAAAATCTTTATCTACCAAATAATTCAATGCTTGTTTTTTACAAGTCACTTCAATGTAATTTGTTTTTCCTTTGTAGTCACCATCCATTTGAATACTTTCTATTTTATTTGTTCTGATTTTTAAAATTTTATTTACTTGATGTGATTCTATCATATCCTGTGAGGCTATGTCACCATAAAAAGCTTCATAGATTAAATTTGGAACTCTTGTCCTGTCAAAGTTTTTTACAATGGTGATTTCAAATTTCCCATCATTTAAGATACTTTTTTTGGAAAATTCTACATTGTATCCTAATTGCCCAGTATTTGTGATAAGCACAGTAAATGCTTCTGTTTCTATCGTTTTCTCATTATCAATTTCAATTGTAAAATATGGAAGTTTATAAGTAAAAGCAGTAGTTAAGACACCAGTTAAATATGCACTAATGCCTCGAAATGGTATTTTATCAAACTGCTCTACTACTTTTGCATCGTATCCGATTCCAGCTGCCATAAAAAATGGTTGACCATTTAATATGCAGGCATCTATTTTAAATGCTTTTCCAGTGTTGATGAGTTGAATGGATTTTGCTACATCAATCGGAATTTTAAGTTTGCGTGCATTAGCATTTCCTGATCCTGTTGGAATACTTGCCATGATAATTGGTTTGTTGAGCAATACCTGACCCACTTCATTCTGAGTTCCATCACCACCAGCAACTGCCAAAATATCTATCTTTTCTATTAAAGATTGCTGTGCAATTTTTATTGCGTGACCTGCATATTTTGTTATAAATATATCGTATTCAAATTTTGATAAATTGAGATTTTGTTTCACCAAACGTTCTGAAAATTTTGCACCAAACGTACCACCTGATTTCGGATTTACAATAAAACGTACTTTCCTTTTCATTAAATTATTCTTTGGTTTCCTTGTTGAATTGAGCAATCAAACCCGAAATAGATTCATTCACATTATTTTCTATGGTTGCAGCATTACTTGGATATTTCTTTAATATTTTTTTATCAATCATCCATCTGATAATGCGACTGTCTTTGAAATAAAAACGTTCTTCTTTCTTCATGAAATCTTTTGAATTAAAGTTTTTATCTACGATTGGAAGTTTATATGTAAAATATTCTTTGAAGACAAAAACAGGATGATTATTATCTATATAATTCCAGATGATTGTTTTTCCCATTTCACCAAAATAAGTTTCCTTAATCAATCTTATTTTATCCAACTCTTCAGTAATAACTAATATTTCGCTGTCTTCTGTAGATTCAGTCTTATCTTTTTTTAAGATAAAAGTGTTGTAGTTTTTTGATTGCGTATTTATAGTTTCTACTTGTGTTCTTATATAAAGAATATCACTTTCACTTTGCGAAAATGCAAAAGAATATATAATAATTAGTAGAAAAAGAAATATGTTTTTCATTTTCAAATTATATCATTTTATTCAATGTTAATATTTTTTTTATTTGCATTCATGTATTCTTCAGATTTCAAATCTTCAAATTATCCAATCTCAGCCTTCAAACTTAAATCTAAACTTCTAACAGAATGCGTTAATGCACCTACCGAAATAAAATTGACACCAGTTTCTGCAAACGCGCGAATCGTTTCTAATGTGATGCCACCACTTGCTTCTGTTTCATATTTTCCTTTTATCATTTCTACAGCTTCTTTCACTTTTTCAGGAACAAAATTATCTAACATAATTCTATCAATTCCACCGCACGTAAGCAATTCTTTTACATTATCTAAATTGCGTGTTTCTACTTCAATACGTAAATCCAGATTATTTGCTTTTAAATATTCGTGTACTTTATGAACGGCTTTCGTAATGCCACCACAAAAATCAATATGATTATCTTTCAGCATTATCATATCATATAAACCAAAGCGATGATTAAATCCGCCACCAACTGTCACGGCATATTTTTCTAAAAAACGAAAATTTGGCGTAGTCTTTCGAGTATCAATAATCTTTGCATTGGTTCCTTCGACTGCTTTTACGTATTCATTTGTTTTACTTGCAATGCCGCTCATTCGTTGCATACAATTCAGGACTAATCGTTCTGCTGATAAAATAGAAATTGCATTTCCATATACATGAAAAGCAATATCACCATTCTTTATAGAATTGCCATCTTGTAATTGCAAATCAATTTTTAAATCAGCATCTACTTTTAGAAATACTGCTTTTGCTATTTCCAAACCACATAAAATTCCGTTATCCTTTACTAAGAGTCGTGCTTTTCCTTGAGTATTTTTATTAATTGAAGCTACAGAAGAATGGTCACATTCATGTATATCTTCATATAATGCATTTGAAATAAATTTGTCGAGTTCTTTTTTATCTATCATTTGGCAGAAATATATATTCATGACAAAGATAAATGTATCTGCCTCAAATTTCAATTATATAAGTCTGATTATTCTTTTTCAAAACGGATTTCTTGAATATGGTTTATTCCGTCTGATTTTTTGATATAGATATAGGTTCTATATTTACCTACATTTGTTTTTAAACCACCAATTATGTATTGAGCACCTTCAGTTGAGGTTCCTTTATGAACTATAGAAAACTCTCTATTAGAAAACCTGCCCAAAAAATTCTTTAGTATTATTTCAGCTTGTTCGTTGCTATAATTATCTGAATTTTCATCAATAGTAATATCAACTCGTTTATCAAAGCTTTTTGCAATAATAGATGCATTTGCTGTTTTTAAAGCAGAAGGTATATTACTTAATATATCCTGAGTCTTTGCTTGAAGGCAAAAAAGTAAACAAAATATAAAGAAGAATATTGGCTTTAAAACCTTCATAAAATCGTATTTTTGTAAATTATATCGCACAATCTATGCCAAAGAGATGATAAAAATATAAATTTTTTAATAAAAATTAACAAAGTGACAAAAGAATCACAAAAAGTAATGTTGATAATCATGGATGGCTGGGGCATTAATCGCAATCCAAAATCAAGTGCAATAGAGGTTGCAAATACTCCATTTGTAGATAGTTTGTACTTAAATTATCCGAATACAGTACTTTTAACTCATGGAGAATATGTTGGTTTACCTGAAGACCAAATGGGAAATTCTGAGGTTGGACATATGAATCTTGGAGCAGGAAGAGTGGTTTATCAAGATTTAATGATGATTAACAATAAAATGCAGAGCGGTGAATTAGGTAGTAATGAAGTGATATTATCTGCATTTGAATATGCTAAAAAGCAAAATAAAAAAGTGCATTTTATTGGTTTAGTTTCAGATGGTGGAATTCATTCGCATATAAATCATTTAAAAGCATTAATAAAGAGTGCAGATGAAAATGGAGTTCAAAGAAGTTTTGTACATGCATTTACAGATGGCAGAGATGCTGATCCAAAAAGCGGATTGGCTTTTATAGAAGAATTGGAAAATTACTGTGCAACCACATCAACTAAAATTGCATCTGTTTGCGGAAGATATTTTGCAATGGATAGAGATAGTCGTTGGGAGCGAATTAAATTAACATATGATTTATTAGTGAATGGTGAAGGTGTAAAATTTACAAATGCAATCGATGCTGTAAAATCATCTTATGAAAAAAATATTACTGATGAATTTATAAAACCAATTGTTATAGCTGATGAAAATGGAAAAGAAGTTGCAACTATAAAAAATGACGATGTAGTCATCTGTTTTAATTTTAGAACAGACAGATGCAGAGAAATTTCAACTGTATTGACTCAAAAAGACATGCCTAATTTAGGAATGAAAGCATTGCCTTTATATTTTATAACGATGACAAATTATGATTCAACATTTACGAATGTTATAACGATTTTCGAAAAAGAAAATATTGTAAATTCTATTGGCGAAATAGTTTCAAAAAATGGGTTGACACAATTACGTATAGCTGAAACTGAAAAATATCCACATGTTTCATTTTTCTTCTCAGGTGGAAGAGAAGAAGTATTTAAGGGTGAAGAACGAATTATGATTCCATCGCCAAAGGTTGCAACTTATGATTTACAACCAGAAATGAGTGCATATGAACTTAAAGATGCTGTAATAGAATACATAGACAATAATGAACCAAATTTTATTTGTCTTAATTTTGCAAATACAGATATGGTAGGACATACTGGTGTATTTAATGCAGCAGTAAAAGCGGCTGAAACAGTAGATAGTTGTGTCCAAAAAGTTGTGAATAAAGCACTAGTAAAAAACTATACAATACTATTAACAGCAGATCATGGAAACTCTGATTATCTAGTAAATGACGATGGAACACCAAATACTGCTCATACCAAAAATATTGTACCCTTATTTTTAATAAGCAATTCTTTTAAAGGAACAATACAACCTGGGAAGTTGTCAGATATTGCACCTACTATATTAAAATTAATGAATTTAGATATTCCAATGGAAATGGACGGAACTGTTTTAATTTAAAAGTTTAATTAATGAGATTTTTTTATGTTATAATTATCTTTTTGTCTGCGTGTAAAACTGATTCAAAAAAAAATGAATTAAATTCAACAGAAAAATTATATTTTGATTTAATAAACTTAGTTCAATCTGATATTTATAATAATTCGATAAATGATTGCAGTGAAACTAAAACCGTTATTATAAACGGTAAAATAGAATCTAAAAATATTGATTCTATTAGCTGGAAAAATGAATTACAGCTTTTATTGGATAGCGATATAAATAAGCCAAACTGGAAAGGAAAGTATAATGTTCAAATTTTAAAGGATTCGGGAAAATATATCTATACATCAAACACAACAAAAATTCCTATTAGCAAAATGACTGTTAATTATGAACATAAGAATGGGAAAATTACTTCAATTGAAATTGATAAAAAAATAGCTACTATATTGTTTTCTAATGAACAGCATATTATTTATTATCCTAATAAATCATTTAAAATTAATGCTAAACAAAGCGCATTATTTATGAAAGATTTTAATTCCGTAGTAGAAATTAAATACCTTTGTAGAATTTAAAATAAGTATTTAAAAAGTATGATAACAAATACAAATCCGACAGAAGGAATGAGAGACCTTAATCAAAAAGAGGTAGAATTGCGAAATTATGTTACTGGCATCATTACAGAAAGCTATAAAAAATTTGGATTTACTCAAATCGAAACGCCTTGTGTTGAAAGATTAAATTTTCTTACAAGTGGCGATGGTGGTGATAATGAAAAAATGTTGTTTAAGATTTTAAAAAGAGGCGATAAATTAAATCTTTCGACAACAAACAAAGAACAAGATTTGGTTGATTTAGGACTAAGATATGATTTAACGGTTCCACTTTGCAGATTTTATGCAAATAATCGCACAAAACTTCCAGAGCATTTAAAAGTAATACAAGTTGGTAGTGTATGGCGAGCTGAGCGGCCACAAAAAGGGCGTTTCAGACAATTTACACAATGTGATATAGACATCATTGGAACTTCTGGAGTGATAGCTGAAATCCAATTGATTTTGGCAACAGCAGCAGCATTACAAGATTTAAGTTTTACAAAGTTTATCGTAAGAATAAACGACAGAAGAATCTTAGAATCTCTTGCCAGCTATTGTGGTTTTGAATCAACTAATTTTGAAAAAGTATTTATAATACTGGATAAATTAGATAAGATTGGAATTGACGGCGTACAAAATGAACTTCAAAAATCTGATTTTCCAAATTCAACTATAGAAAAGTTTATCAATATTGTTAAGTCAGCTACAGATACAGAAATTACGGTACAAACTATTGCCTCTTTATTGCCAAATATTCATGAAAATGTGTTGTCTGATTTGAATCAGGTAATTGAAACAATTTCCATGCAATCACAAAATCGTTATTCAATAAAATTAGATTTGTCTTTGGTGCGTGGAATGGGTTATTATACAGGACAAATTTTCGAGATAGGAATAGATGGTTTTAGTAGTTCAATTGCTGGTGGTGGTCGTTATGATAAAATGATAGGAAAAATATTAAATGGAAATGAAGATATTCCTGCATGTGGTTTTTCTATAGGGTTTGAAAGAGTCGTTACCATTTTGGAAGAACAACATTTTATTGTGCCAATCTCACAAAAGAAAATAGTGATATTGTACAGCGATGATTTAATTTCCTTTAATGATATTCTATCCAAAGCTCAAGAATTAAGAGAAAGCGGCAATATAGTTTCTTTAGAGATTCAAAATAAAAAGAATACGAAAAAACAACTCGAAAG
>JANNVS010000009.1:0-5111 GCA_031414515.1 Sphingobacteriales bacterium
ATTGGAAAATGTCATTTCATTTTTCTTGAATAGATTAAACATATGTTGTCATGAAATTACCACTAACGGTTGAAAATTGGCGATGGTTGTGCGTGTTTTGCACCAACCAACATTTATTTACAAATGTAATTTATTATACAAAACTTCAATTACCAAATCTACCACAACTATTGCCAATTTTTTGTTGGCTGTAGTTAATTTTCTTCTACAATTTCGTTGTCTTTTTTCGAGTCAATTGTATAATACTGATAATCATCTTGTCCTTTATACCATCTAAAGCTTGTTTGTTTAAATCTAAGAAGCCTTAACATTTCACCTAATGTTTCTTGTGTTTCTTTTATGTTCGCATTAGATGCATAATTGCCTCCTGTAAAATTCAACACAGTATTTCCTTGACCACCAATACTAACATCTATATCGTGTTCCCAAAGCTTGTCTTTAAGTGCTTTAAAGTATCCGAGTCTTCCTTTTGGAAAATTTTTCTTTTGAGATATAATTATTTTATCACCAAATTCTTTTACTAGCTTTTTAATTTCTTCGTCTTTTGAATCTTTATATTCATAGTATGTTTTAGCATATGCAGAATACAGAGCAGCAAATATTGTATATGATTGTCCATCTTGATATTGACTGAAATCAATATCATCATTCGATACGCTTTTTATATTGTTTAAAAGTTTTGTTTTGTCACTCATTGTGTCAGTAAGTGAACTTTTGTTTTCTGCTGATACGCTATTTTCTGTCGTATTGTTATTATTGTTTTTGTCATCGTCGAAGATACTTCCGAACATTCCCAATACTACTAACCCAATTGGTATAATAAATCTTTTTTTCTTATACCATGGTCTTTCTATTTTTTGATTTTCCATAATGTTTGTTTTATTGATTTGGTTTTATTAATTACAGCCAACTCTCAAATATACGCAACTGTAAGAACTTTTTATATACTACTATTTCTTTATTTTTATTGATAATCAACAGAATATCTAAAAGTGTATCCTTTTTGCGCGTAGCGCATTTAGGATATTTTATTTAATCAGAATATTCGTTTTGCGCATGTGATATACCAATGATGATTTTATTCCTTCACTTTACTAACTGGTACATTCACCGGATTTATTCTTCCAATATCACCACCATTAAATTTCGTAGAATAATTTGTAAATCTTTTTGGTTTCTTTTTATATCGAATATCAGGTCGGTAATAATCTGTAGAAATGATTTGTGCGCCACTTCTGAAAGCAGCGTGCTGTTGCGAATAATCACCACTTCGGTTATGTACATTCGGATAATCGGCGCGCGTTCTAACGATGAAACCTTTCTTTAATGTTTCTGTAATTTGTATTTCATCTGTTTTTGCATCATCAAATTTTATAAAGCAAGCTTTGTCTTCATCAGGTGATGCAAAATCAAACATCACGCGACCTTTTAACGAAGGATGATTTGCTGCATAACTATTATTCGTCGGTTCCATAACAATAAAAATAAATTTGCCTCTTGCTGCTGCAATAGTTGGCAAATTGCCTGCTAATACTGCTTCTCTGAGTGTTGCATAATTTCCGCGTACTTCATCTGGCGAAATTACATTGGTTAAACTATCACCAAAAATTGATTTAACTTCGTTGTCTAAATCATCGCACAATTCAGGTGTAAATTTAATAGAAGGTGTAAAGTGTAATTTCTTTATTTTGTCCGCCAACGTTTCTTCTTTGCATTCAATCATTATAAAAATAGGCAAGTGGTTTGCATGCGCATCGCTCCATTTTTTTATATCTGTCAACATGCTTTTAAATGTAAAATAATGTGTATTATAATCAATATCAGGAATATGCATCACTTTAAATCCAGGTTCTTTTAACGCTTCAATATTGGATGCTTTAGGTTTTCCTAATAAATTATTTTTGATTCGTTTATAAAATTGTCCGCCTTTTGGATCTGCGTAAATATCAATTTCAAAACTTCTTAAATTAAAACTATCTAATTGAATAAACAAAGGTTCATGTGCATAATCTAAATCTTTTGGTTTAAAATCTTTTGGTGCAACAGCGTTCAATCCTTTCATAAAACGCAGTAGAAATTTATTTGCACGTTGATGGTAACTATTATGACTTCCTAACGTTTGAAGCTGATTTATTTTTAAAGAATCAACTGAAATAATATCCTGACTTTTTACTTTAGTAAAGAAAAGAATCAATAAAAACAATAAAAGATGAAATGAAAATTTCTGCATCAACAAAAGTAATAATATTCAAAAATAAAATCCTAATTTCTAATAACTAATGTCCAATGACTAATTACTATTCAGCTATTTTACCAATACCTTGCTTGTCTGCAGCAGAAATAGGATTAATTCTTGCTAAATCATTATTTGGAAATCGACAACTATAATTTTTAAATTGATTTGGCTGTGTTAAATAGCGTGGATCTGGTCGGTAATAATCCGTAGAAATGATTTGTGCACCACTTCCAAAAGCTGCGATTTGTTTTGCATAATCACCACTTCGGTTTTGGTTATTCGGACCATCTGCACGTGTTCTAACAATGTATCCTTTTTGTACAGCTGTAATTATATTATTTCCATCACCTTGAGGATCATTAAATTGTAGGAATGCTGCCTCGTCATCAATTTCTTCAGCAGTAGTAAACATGGCTCTGCCTTGTAAAGAGGCATGATTTAAAAGATATTCGTTTACTGATTCACCTTGCATGACAAAAATAAATTTTCCTCTGCTTTCGCCAATTGTAGGCCATTTATTTGCTAATACAGCTTCTTTTAAAGTTGTATAACTACCTCTTATTTCATCAGGACTTATAACTTTTGATAAGTCATTTCCAAAAACTGCTTTTATTTCAGCATCCAAATCATCACATAATGCAGGTGTAAATTTTACTGCAGTTGGAAAACCTAAAAACCCTAAAACATCACCAACGGTGCTTTCTTTTCCTTCAATTAATAAAAATATTGGAATATGATTTGGATTATTGTCAGACCAATCTTTTAGTGACTGCAATATATCTTTAAAGGTGTAGTAGTGAGTTCCAAAATCTATATCAGGAATATGCATTACCTTAAAACCTGGTTGTCTCAATTCTTCAATACCAGATGCTTCAGGTTTGCCAATTAAAATATTTCCTTTACGGTTATAAAAACGTCCACCAACAGGATCTGCATAAATATCAATTTCAAAACTACGCATACCATAAGTATTTAATTGTATATCTAGTGGTTCGTGTTCGTAATCTAAATCTGCAGGTTGCAGGTTGCTTGGCAAAACAATACTTATTGCATTCAGAAAGCTCATTAATGCTGGTTCTGGTTTTATATGATAACTATTGTGGCTTCCTAACGTTTGAAGTTGATTTATAGTTAGTTTATTAATTTCCGTTTGGTCAGGTATTGCAGATTTTCTTTCAGAGTCAGGCTCTTTTTAGCAACAAACAAATAAAAGAAACAATAAGACTATTAATATTTGTGTTTTCATCGTGTATTTTAAGTGTACACATGAAGATATGAAAAATATTGGTAACTATAATCAAGTAGAATATAAAAAGCGCCCATAAGGCGCTTTAGAACTATTAAGTCTACTTTTAAGATTGCAATCTTTGTAAATTCAAGTTGCATCTATTTTTGTAAATGCGCAAGTTTTTTAAGACAATAGTTTTGCACATATCTCTGGATTATTTTTTCAGCATCATTTCTCTAATATATTTCACAGGTGCACTGCCATAACTCAAAAATTTCTCGTTAAAATCCTTAACCGTATAAGCATTACCTTTTAATTTTTTATAGTCTTCTCGTAATTGTATAATTTCATAAAAACCAGTAAAATAACTGGTTAATTGTACATTGGAAACCTGTACTCTATGCCATTTTCCTTCAGCTTCTGTTTTTTGCTGAAATGCCTGTCGAACCAATAAATCCATTGCATCAACTTCGCTCATGTTTTTTGTATGTACAGAAATATCTAAAATAGTATTACAGGTTGCACGCAAATTCCATTTATAATACATCAACCACATTTCGTCTTCATTGTTGCCATAGCCATTTTCCATCATCATTAATTCCGAATAAACTGCCCAGCCTTCAATCATGGCACCATTTCCAAAAATTGATTTTATAATGGATGGTGATTTATTGCTGTACATTAATTGCACGTAGTGGCCTGGAATGGCTTCATGGATATTCATAATTTGTAACACGTATTTATTGTATTCACGTAAATAACTTTCCGCTTTTTCTGCGCTCCAGCCATCTAAGGTACCCACATTGTAATAAGCTGATCCTTTTGTTTCGTACGGACCAGGCGAACTCATCGAAGCACCTGCAACACCAGCCATGTAGCCAGGTTCGTCACGTACTTTCAACGGTTTAGTAGGATTCATATAAACCAGATTCTTTTCTTTCACAAATGCTGTTAATTCTGGTAATTGTTTTGCTATTTCTGTTTTGAAATCTTCTGGTTTTACATGTTGAACGGAAATGGTATCAATTACTTTCTTTATTAAATTTAATTGATTAGCTGGCATTGGTTCATTCGTACCAAAATACTTTGGCCATAATTTCAAAGCAATTTTAAACATTTCCTGATGCAAATAATCTTTTCGCGTTTCAGCAGCTTTAAACATTTCATCAGCAGTATATTGACTTTGAATTTCAAACTTAAATTTATCAGCATACAATTCGCTTCCTAAACGAAACGAACGCGGTGTATCATTTTTATAATCTTTTAAAAATTGTATATAAGATTTGATAGCTGCAACTGCTTCTTTGCCTCGTTTTAATAACTGATCTTCATGTTCAGGATAATAATGCAACGCTTTTGCAGAATCTACATAATCATTCTCAAAAATAGATAAGGAACCTTCATTTTGGCTAATGGCTAATTGTAAATATTCATTCGATGGATTTTTGATATTTTGTTTTGCAGCTTCGTAATAAGCAGGTACATTTTTTAACTTGATATAAAAGTTAGTTAGTCGCTTTTTTAATGGCGCATAATTCTCTGAAATAATATAGTAAAAGGAATTTCCAACATTATATTCAGCAGGATTCCATTCGTAAGATTTTTGTGTATTAATTTGAAATAGATTTTGCTTTAAAAATGTTTCCA
>JANNVS010000010.1:0-1606 GCA_031414515.1 Sphingobacteriales bacterium
TGTTTCTGGTTTTAGTCCAGCTGCTGTGTTAGCACAAGATGTAAAATTAGAAAACGCAACGTTTAAGAAAATTGAGTTTAAAGAAATTTATTTTAATAGTTGTAAAGGAAATATATTTGTAGAAAATAATACAAATAATGAAGATTTAGAAGACTATTATGGACAAACCAGTTTATTTAACAACGTTTACGAATCAACAGACAACAAGGTGATGTTTTTAGATATATATAATGTTAAAAACAATCCTGATTTTAGAATTAAAATTGGTAACATCACAGCATCAAATTCAAAATAATAAAGTATCATACAGTAGTTATTTAAAATCCATTAAGAAATCAGTTCTTAATGGATTTCTTGGCTAATTAAATTAAAAAATTGTAGTATTGTCAAAATAATTTAAAATCTAGTCTATGAATAGTAAAAATACAATTTTGTCTGAAAAATCATTTTTGGCTATACTGTTTTTATTTTTTATAGCTCCTATGTTTTTAAATGCGCAATCAATTACCAATGTAATAAACGGTAAGCCAGGTAATTTAGTTACTGAAAGATGTTATAACCCAGCTTCAGACCCACAACCGGCAAGCCCTGCAACAGCGTTTAAGTATTTTGCAACTTTTTCATTTTCAGGATTTCCTCCTGGGTTCAATAGTTTTACATTACAGTTTTCAAATGCAAGCGGTTCGTTTGCAACACCAACCTTTCTTTCTTCAACACCAGTTATTACAGGGTCTACAGGTCAATTCGAGTATGTATTGCCAGCTGGAACTTCTGGAACTGGCTATAGAATGCGAGTTATTAAAACTGGCGACCCATCAATTAGTGGTATAAGTGCAGCTATACCGTCATACTACATACCTTTTTTAGGAACTTTTTATTTACTTGAAAACAGGGTAAGTACTGTGAGTATTTGTGGCGGAGGTAGCTTCAATTTATTTGTAAGTCCAAATAGCACTTTAGATCCAACACCAGCTATTTATCCTGGTTTAAAATACAAATGGGTCAGAAATGGACTTATAATTCCCGGTGAAACAGGAACTTCTATCAACATTACACAGTCAGGCGTATATTATGCCTATTTAGATTACGGTTCATGTAATCCGCCTATTGGGGGTGGCAAGCCAGCAACATCATCTATTGATGTTACGGTAAATATTGTACCTGGAGGTTCAGCTTTTACCATCTCTGGAAGCAATACTATTTGTCCGCCTACTGCAAATCCTTTATCTGTTACTGCTGGATATGCTTACCAATGGTTTAAAGATGGTGTAGCAATTCCAAGTGCCACAGCTTTTACTTATAACGCCCTGCAACCAGGAGCCTATACTGTCTTGGTCAACCAAGGCACATGCTCTAGTACTTCTCCTGTTTTTAATGTAACCGTACCAGGTTTTACAGCCAGTATCGATGTTGATTTACAACCAGATACCAATGTAATAGGTGCAGGCGAAACCAAAAGTATCACAATAACTTCAAATGCGACTACACCAACCTACGAGTGGTATTTGTATAATGGTACAAACTATGTTTTAATACCTTCTGCAATATCTGCAATTTACAATGCAACGCAAGCAGGCAAATACAGAGGAGTTGTAAATCAAACCAC
>JANNVS010000011.1:0-9413 GCA_031414515.1 Sphingobacteriales bacterium
CGTATGCTATTTTTGCAGAACAATCACTGGAAGAGATGGCTACTTTCTTCCCTTTTGATAAAGAAGAGCTATCTAAAATGCATGGTGTTAATACGGCTAAATCCCAAAAATTTGGAGAACCATTCTTAAGCGCGATTAAAAAATATGTTGAGGAAAATGATATTGAGCGGTCTGCAGATTTTTCTATTATTAAAATTGCAGATAAAAACTCAAACATTAAAGTAAATATTATTAAATCGATTGATAAGAAAATGCCATTGGAACATATAGCCAGTTCTTTTGGATTGCAGATGGACGATTTAATTAGTGAATTAGATACGATTGTAAACTCAGGCACCAAAGTAAATATCAATTATTATTTAGAAGATGCAGTAGATGAGGATATACAGGAAGAAATTTATGATTACTTTATGCAAGCAGAAAGCGATGATGTGAACGTAGCCTTTAAAAAATTAAAGGAAGAAGATGTAGAACTGCGCGAAATTCAATTGGTGCGCTTGAAGTTTTTGAGTGAAGTGGCTAACTAAGATCGCTGATTAAACGGATTAAAAGATTCCGCAGAAAATAGATATTAAGCAAAAGGCTTCGTGTTTTTTATTAGTATTTAAACTCAAATAACTGTTCACAATCTCTTTCAAAATTATACGTTTTAGCAGTCTTCACTTTATTGTTTGCATCAAAAGTATAAATATAATTATATCGAATGCCATTCTTTGTAAAGTAAACATTGTCTATTAACTTACTATTTAAAAAAGGAAAAGGAATGTTTTCAATTATTTTGAATAAGAATGGAAACTGAGTCAATGCCTGTCCCATTTCCAAAGCAGGGTAAGATAAATGCACAACATTTGTATTGTTGGATTGGGACGTATAATTAATAACAATAGTATCTTTAAATTGATAATAACCAACACAAGGATTCAGAATATCTATTATTATTTGCAAACTATCATTGCCACTTTGATTAGTAAAATATTGAAATTCACATTCTTTAAAAAAAGGATCGCAGCCACAATCATAATTAATACGTCTTGCTGGTCCAAGAAATGTAATTCTGTTGCTATTATCTTCATAGGTAGTCTTCCAAAAAGGAACACATACATTCATTTCTTTTTCTCTAAATAAATATTCGCCTATTTTATTAATACGATTATTATCATCAAACATAATAACACTTACAATTGCGTCATCAGGTAAAAGCACGTTTTGCCTAATGGTATCAGGATATAAAGGGAAATACCCGTTTGTATGAATGATTTTCTCTGAAAGAAAGCGAGATTGATTGAATATAATTGTCTTTAAAGAAATGCCGTTTAGTGGTGTCAAAAAACGTATACTATCAAAATAAACGCTGTTATCATCACTTTTATAAAGGTTGATATTCTCAACGATTTTAAAAACATCGTTTGAATCTTTTTCTTTTACAATAATGTTTGATGGAATATTGCTAATATCTGTTGGCTTTAACGGGTCATTGGTGCAAGATATTATTGAAATAAATGCAATCAGATAAAGCGAAATCGTTTGGAATGTTTTTTTCATAAACGCATTAGAATTATTAAAATAAAAATACGCATAAACAATCAAACAATCAAACAATCAAACACATTTTTATAAAAAAAGAAAGCCGAACAAATTTTGTTCGGCTTTTTAAATCGTAAATCGTAATTTTCAAAACACAAATTTATTGTCCTTGTCCTTTCCATGGTTTTTGACCTTGACCTTGTCCGTTTCCTTGTCCTTGTTTTGGTCCACCTTGCTGCGCTTGTTTCGTCAACATTTTTTTGAAGTGTTCTTCTGCAGTTACTAGCTTTGCCACTTTAGTAGAAGGTAAAATTTTCTTAAATTCGGTTACATACTTTTTAATTAAATCTAAATCTTTCGCCTTAAACTCAACGTATTTTGCAATTGCCTGTTCTGCTTCAGCATTTGTAAAATCACCATCTTCTTTTAACTCTTTCACCGAGCCAATCGTACTTTGGCGAATTTGTTTTTTTTCCGATTCGTACTGATTATACACAGGCCAGAATTTCTGTGCTTCATCTGTAGATAATTGCAAACGCTTAGTAATAAATGCAATTTTCATTGCTTCAATTTTTTCGTTGCCATCTTGTGCATTTGCTTGCAAAAATCCTGCTAAGGCAATTGCTACTAATAAAAATATCTGTTTCATTGTAATAAGTTTTAAAAATTTAAAAAATATCAGTCGAAGCATCTTCTGCTTCAATAATGTTGTTGTTTTCTTTTATATATTTTTCAATTTCGTTTTCATTAATTTCCTTCTTTTGTTCTGTCGTTTCTTGGCTTTCCAACACAGGCTGCACAGCTTCTTGTATTTGCTGCACTTCAAAATCCTGTGCATTCGCATTCATATATTGATAAATTTCATCTTGCGTTAAACAAGCAATGCCATCTTCACAATTATTTATTGGTAAATTGGGTTGTTGTACTTGTTTCATTAAAAACACAGCGCCAACTACACTTGCAGCAAGAGCTACGCGTTTAAAGAGATGAAAAATTTTATTTTCTTGTTTTGGTAATTCAATGATTTTTCCTTTTGCAATTGTATTTTCTTGCTCTTTTATTTTAGAAAGAACAGTATCACCAAACGTATCAAAATAAGTTGCAGGCACTTCTATTTTTTCTCTTTTGATAGAAGACAAAACACTTGATTCCAGATTTATTTCTGTCATAAAACCATCTGCCAATTGCTCAAAATAATTATTTGGAACAACCAAAGATTTCTCGTTTTCTTTCAGGTTAAAAAGAATAGGTGAAAGTTCTTTCAATTCATTCAATATGTCAGTTTTGGTATTCATTTTTAGTTAGACTATTGTTTTTTTAAAAGGTTTAATCTTTGTTTGTTAAGATTCAATATTCATTTTTTGTACTATCCAAAGTCCCTTTAGGGATTTAGGGTTATGGTTAAGCGGTCAATATTTCCTCAATTTTTTTTGCTGCGTGATGGTACGATGCTTTCAATGCGCCAACTGATGTTTCCGACACTTCAGCCATTTTTTCATATGGCATTTCATCGTAATAACGCATAATGAAAACCTGTTTCTGTTTATCAGGCAAAGTTGCTATGGCACGTTCTAATTTTTGCGTCAACTCTTCTGCTTCTAAATTATCGCTTCCACTACGATATCGTGCAGATGTTTGCTCAATATCAACTTCATTTCTTTTTTTATTTTTATTGATGAAAGTGATTGCTTCATTGCCTGCAATTCGGTATAACCAAGTGTACAAACCAGATTCACCGCGAAAATTATCAATCGCATTCCATATTTTGATACAGGTATTTTGCAAAATATCGTTCGCATCTTCATGGTTGTGTACATAACGGCGCACATGATAATACAATCGCTCCTGATAATTACTCAGTAGATTACGAAACGCCTTTTCTTTCGATTCAGGGTCTTTAAATTGTGCTAAAATTTCCTCGTCAGTCAATTTCATTGGTAGATTGGACTATAAAAATACGGAATGGTTTAATCCTGCTTGCTCCTTATTCTGCTTAATGTTTCGATACTCATGCCTAAATAAGATGCTATAACACCAATCGGTACGCGTCTTATAATTTCAATCTTAGAATTAAATAAAGCTTCGTATCGTTCTGTAGAATTGCTGAATTTTAATCTGTAGCTTTTCATTGCCAATGAACTATAATGATGTTCAGCTATCATTCTGCCGGTTCTTTCCATCACAGGATAGGTTTCATATAAAGTTTGCAAATCATCGTAATGTATTGCATGCAAAATACTGTCTTCCAATAATTCAATCGTTTCAATAGATGCTTGTCTTGAAATAAAACTTGAAAAGGAGACCAATAATTCACCTTCAACCATAATATCGTTGGTCAATTCTTTATTTTCTTCTTCAAAAAAATTACGAGCTAACCCTTTTTGTACAAAGTATAGATAATTACATACTTTTCCTTTTTTCAATAGAATATGTTTCTTTGGAAATTCTAATATTTGCACCTTACTTTTAATTGCAGTAATAACGCTTTCAGGCAACTCACCAAATTGCGTAAGAAATGAAATTAATGAAAGATGTTCGACTTTACCCAATTTGTTTATTTTGACTATTATCAAAAAATTGATTTAAAATTAGCTGCAACTTTGTATAGCGAATTTATAAAGATAAATAAAATAAAAAGATGAGCCAAACAGGATTTTCCATAAGCGAATACCACGATATTAAACCCATTTATAAAAAACTAGACCATTTGGTTTCT
The DNA here is from genome assembly GCA_031414515.1 of Sphingobacteriales bacterium. Taxonomy (GTDB): domain Bacteria; phylum Bacteroidota; class Bacteroidia; order Chitinophagales; family JADIYW01; genus JADJSS01. Next base: position 4,241 of record JANNVS010000011.1, read on the forward strand.
TTACCATTGCAACACATTGAGCCAAAGGCAATGGAAAACTATTTAGATTATTACAAAACAAAATGTACCAAATCCAGAGCTATTTATGAAACGGCACAACAATATATTCCTGGTGGTGTACAGCATAATTTAGCATTTAATTATCCATTTCCATTAGCATTCACCAAAGCAGAAGGTGCTTATTTATATGATGCCGATGGCAATAAATATATAGACTTTTTACAAGCTGGTGGTCCAACCGTTTTAGGAAGCAACTATCCATCAGTAAGAGAAAAAGCAATTGAATTGATCAATGAATGTGGACCTTCAACAGGTTTACTGCACGAATACGAATATAAACTCGCGGAACTTATTTGCAGAAATATTCCGTCTGTAGAACGATTCAGAATGTTAGGAAGCGGAACGGAAGCTGTGATGGGTGCATTGCGATTGGCACGTATCAAAACAGGAAAATCAAAAATTATAAAAATTGGTGGTGCCTATCACGGCTGGAGCGACCAAATGATTTATGATTTACGAATTCCAGGCACACGTTTTTTTGATGCAAAAGGAATTCCATTTATGATGTACTGGCATACACAGGCTGTTCCGCCTAATGATATTGATGCACTGGAAAGTAAATTAAAATGGAATAGATTGCGTGGAGGAACTGCTGCGGTGATTCTCGAACCGCTCGGTCCGGAAAGTGGAACGTATCCAGTTTATAAAGAGTTTGCACAACAAGCCAGAGATTTATGTGATAAATATGGTGCGCTTTTAATTTTTGATGAAGTCGTAACCGCATTTCGTGTTGGCATGAGTGGAGCGCAAGGCTATTTCAACGTCAAACCGGATTTAACCATCTTCGGTAAAGTGGTGGCAGGTGGCTATCCTTCTGCAGGCGGTATCGGCGGGAAAGCCGAATACATGGATGGTTTGGCTGCAGGTTTGCAGGGTGGCAAAAAAGTAAAAGTAGGCGGCACCATGGCGGCGAATCCATTGAGTTGTTGTGCGGGATATCATACTTTGCTGGAAATAGAAAGAACAAATGCCTGTGAAAAAGCCGGGAAAGCCGGTGATAGAATTACAAAAGGACTGAATCAATTGATTGATAGATACGAACTGCCGTTTGTCGCATTTAACCAGGGGTCTATTTGTCATCTGGAAGCAGCCGGAACATTGTATGTGAAAATCAAACTGCTAAAAATAAAATCTGTACTTGCTGAAATAAATGAACGAAAAAAACTAATGGAAGAGTACGGAGCGGCGTATTTGGCGGAAGGAATTGTTACCTTAGCAGGAAGCCGTTTGTATTGCAGCATGGCTGATACCGATGAGGTGATTGATGATGCATTGAACAGATTTGAAAACGTATTTAAGAATGTTAGAAAGCATTAAAATAATAAATAAGATAGTGCTGGGTATCGCAATCGTTTCATTAATGACCTCTTGCCGTTCAACGAAAGTCAGTAAAACAGAATATTCTGCAATTTCCGATAATTTCAAACCAAAAGAAACATCAAAAACAAATCCAATAGTTAGTACGAAATTAAATAATGTTATAGTAAATAATACAGAACAAAAATCAAAAAAACCAAATGTCATTATTGTATTATCGGATGATTTAGATGCTATTTACACATCACAATATTTTCGGGATGTTTTACCGATAGTAGATTCACTGAAATCAACAGGAATAGATTTTACGAACTCCTTCACGCCAATGTCTACTTGCTGTCCCAGTCGTTCTGCAACTTTAACCGGAAGCTATGCGCATACCAATGGCGTTTACAGAAATGCATCTGTAAATGGTGGCTGGAGTGCTTTTAAACATAATGAACCTTACACCTTACCTGCTTATTTAAATAAATCTGGTTATAGTACCGCCATTATTGGAAAGTACTTAAATGGGTATGGCATTGAAAAAAATGCACAACCAGTATACGGCTGGACAGATGGTTTTGTTTTCACCAATTCCTCTTATTATAAAGGATATGATTATGATGTTTTAAATTGGAATGGTGGAAATCCAAAAAACGATACTACTTGGAATGCAGCGAACCAGCAAACAAAACATTATGGTTTTAATGCAGAAGATTATTCCACGGATGTTTTAACGAAAGAAGCCATTTCATTTATTCAAAAAACTGAGGAAAATGATGGCAAACCATTCTTTCTTTTTTTAACACCAACTGCGCCACATAATCCATTACAGGCCGCACCAAGGCATCAAAAAACAGCAAAAGAAAACTTTGCAAATGTAACGGTTCCCTTTAAACCAAATTATAACAATGACTATGGTAAGTTTGCAACGCCTGCAGAAAAGAAAAGACCATTAGACAAATCTTCTTTTCTGAAAAATACCTGGAAAAAAAGAGTAAGGCAAATGAATAAAGGTGCATTTTTTTATAACTTGATTTTCAAAGGGAAAGTACCTAAATCTATTAAAAGTTTTTTACAGGCAGACTGGTATAGCCGTTTGGGTTCATTGTACGCTTTAAATGATATGGTAAGCAACTTAATAAAAACATTAAAAGAGAACGGAGAATGGGACAATACATTGTTGGTTTTTACTTCTGATAACGGTTATATGTTAGGTGCTCACGCTATGATGAATAAAGCCACTCCTTATGAAGAAGCGATTAGGGTGCCGATGATAATAACCGGTGGTGATTCGTTACATTTAAAAATACCCGGAAAAACAGAAGAATGGGTTACCAATCTCGATTTGATGCCAACTATTTTAGATTTGGCGGGCTTAAAAATTCCAGAGAGAGTAGAAGGTATTTCGCTAGTTCCTTTACTGTATAAAGATAGTGTCACGAATTTTAAAGACAGATTTGCAATGGAATATATCGGGCCAAGTTTATCTAAATTTGGTTTATACGGAAAACCCAAACTTAGCATGAAACTTTTACCTTTATATATTATGGATCATCCAACGTATAATGCGTTAAGAATGAAAGTGACAATTATAGAAAATGGCATACAAAATGAAAACACATACAAATACATAGAGTGGCAAAAGAATACATCTAAAAAGGTTTTGGAATTCAGTAATAAATTCAGAATGAAAGATGTCGAATTATTGAAGAAAATTGCTGTTGGTGATGAAAAGACATTAGCGTTAAAATTAAAAGCAGAAGAAGTGGAAACTGAGCTATACAATCTAACGAAAGATCCTAATGAAATGGATAATTTGCTATATTATAAACCGGAAGTATACAAAACATTATCTCTGCAGCTTAAATCAGCGATGAGAGATATTATTATAAAAAAATAAAAAAGTATAATGCATTTTTATAAAAAACTTAATAGGTGAGAAGATGAAAAATAAAATAATACTATTGCTTGCCGTTGCTTCATTAATGACTTCTTGTCGTACTGCGAAAGTCGGCAAAACAGAATATTCTGCTATTTCCGATAATTTTAAATCAACAGAAATAGAAACAACAAAACAAAGTGTAAAAACTGCTGCGAATAATATTGAACAAAGAACAAAAAAACCTAACGTTATTATTGTTTTATCTGATGATTTAGATGCAATTTATACACCACAGTATTTCCCTGAAGTATTACCTGTTATAGATTCTTTAAAATTAATTGGTGTAGATTTTACTAATTCGTTCACACCAATGTCCATTTGCTGTCCGAGTCGTTCAGCTACTTTAACAGGTAGCTATGCGCATACCAATGGTGTATACAGAAATGCATCAGTTAACGGTGGCTGGAGTGCTTTCAAACATAATGAACCGTACACACTTCCTGCATATTTGAGTAAAATCGGTTACAGAACTACAATGATTGGTAAGTATTTAAATGGTTATGGTGATGACAAAAATGCACAACCAATTTATGGCTGGACTGACGGTTCGGTTTTTACTAATTTCTTTTTTTATAAAGGATATGATTATGACATCTTAAACTGGAATGGTGGAAATCCGATGAATGATACCGTTTGGAATGTAACGAATCAACAGACAAAACATTTTGGATTTAAAGAAGAAGATTATACAACTGATGTATTAACAAACCAAGCAATCTCATTTATAAATGACACAGAAAAAAATGATGAACAGCCATTCTTCATATTTTTAACTCCAACAGCACCACATTTTCCACTCCAGGCAGCACCAAGATATAAAAAAACAGCAGATGAAAGATGGACAAAAACAACTGTTCCATTGAGACCCAATTTTAATAATGATTATGGAAAATTAGCAACTTCAGATGAAAAAAAAATACCTTTAGATAAATCATCTTTTCTGATTAATACCTGGAAAAAAAGAACCAGGCAAATGGATAAAGGCGCATTCTTTTATAATCTTACTTTTAAAGGGAAAGTACCCAAATCGGTTAAAAGTTTTCTGCAGGCAGACTGGTATAGCCGGATGAGTTCTTTATATGCTTTAAATGATATGGTCCGCAACTTAATTAGCACATTAAAAGAGAAAAACGAATGGGATAATACACTTTTAATATTTACTTCAGATAACGGCTATATGTTGGGCGCACACTCCATGATGCATAAAGGCAATCCTTATGAAGAATCTATTCGTGTACCCATGATTATTACAGGTGGAGATTCTTTGTATTTAAAAACACCCGGGAAAACTGCTGAATGGGTAACTAATCTGGATTTGATGCCAACGATATTAGAGATTGCAGGTGTAACAATTCCGGAAAGTGTTGAAGGTGTATCTCTGGTTCCTTTGTTATATAATGACAGCGTCACAAATTTTAGAGATCGGTTTGTTATGGAATATATAGGACCGGGAATGACTAAAGACGGCTTGGTAGAAAAGCCCAAACTTATTATGAAATTTATGCCGTTATATATTTTAGACCATCCCACTTATAACGCCATAAGAATGAAAGTTATTTCTTCAGAAAATGGAAAAGAAACGGAAAAGATATACAAGTATATCGAATGGCAAAAAAACAAGTCTAAGAAAGTATTGGAATTCAGCAATAAATACAGAATGAAAGATGCTGAACTGATGAAGAAAATTGCATCAGGTGATGAAAAAACAATTTCATTAAAATTAAAAGCCGAAGAAATAGAAGCCGAACTATATAACCTTACAGAAGATCCTTATGAAATGGATAATTTGCTATACTATAAACCTAATGAGTATAATAAAATTGCACTGCAGCTTAAACTGGCAATGAGGGAAATAATCTTTAAAAAGAA
>JANNVS010000012.1:0-1932 GCA_031414515.1 Sphingobacteriales bacterium
ACACCAAGAGCCGAAAGTATTAATATACCTAAAGAATTTATTGGTGCTGTAATTGGACCTGGTGGTAAAATCATTCAGGACATTCAGGAAAAAACAAATACCATTGTTACTATTGAAGAGAATAAAGAAAAAGGAATAGGAAAGGTTACTGTATTATCTAACAATAAAGATAATATGGCTGCTGCTTGGGCTAGAATAAATGCAATAGTGGCAATACCAGAAATTGGTAGTGTATATGAGGCAGAAGTTAAATCTATTATGCCTTATGGTGCATTTGTGGAATTTATGCCTGGAAAACAAGGCTTATTGCATATTTCAGAAATATCACATTCTAGATTAGATACTTTAGAAGGTGTTTTAACTGAAGGTCAGAAAATAAAAGTCAAATTATTAGAAGTAGACAATAAAACAGGCAAATTCAAATTAAGTAGCAAGGTATTGATACCTAAAGAGGCTCAGGCATAATTCTAAAATTAAAAAATAGAATATAATATTATGGTCAGCTTTAAAACAGCTGACCATTTTACATTATAAACACTTGTGTATAGGTATTTATCATTATTTTGTTAAAATATAACAACTTATTTTAACAACATACGTACATTAGTATAGAACTTTTATGCTGCTTATGATAAACCTGTACAAAAAAAGAACTTTGATTTTTTTGAATTGCTTTATTAATGTAGCATGTGTATTTATTTAACTAACTAACTACTACACATGAAACAACTAAAAATCACTACAAAAATCACTTCACGTGATAGTTTTTCCATTGACAAGTATTTAAATGAAATTTCTAAGCTTCCGATGATGTCAGAAGAAGAAGAAGTAATAGTTGCAAAAAGAATCCGAGATGGTGACACAGCAGCCATGGAAATTCTTATTAAGTCTAATTTACGTTTTGTGGTATCAGTTGCCAAACAATACCAGAACCAAGGCTTAGGATTAAATGATTTGATTAACGAAGGAAATGTCGGCTTAATAAAAGCAGCCACTAAGTTTGATGAAACAAAAGGTTTTAAGTTTATTTCCTATGCAGTTTGGTGGATACGACAATCAATATTACAAGCATTAATCGAGCAACCACGTATCGTTCGATTGCCGATGAATAAAGCAACAATTTATAATAAAATTCAACGATCAATCGTAGATTTTGAACAAAAAAATCAGCGCGAACCATCAAATGATGAGTTAGCAGAAATACTAGAAATGAAGCCTGATGAATTAGCTGTTTTAAGAGCTACGCTTACGTTTCATGTATCTATTGACTCGCCTTTAAATTCTGATGATGAAACAACAAGTTTAGATTTAATGTCAGATAGTTCTATAGCAACACCTGATAGTGTTTTAATAGATGAATCATTACATGATGAATTAGAACATGCATTACAATCACTTGCTGAACGCGAAGTGGAAATCATAAAATATTATTTTGGCTTGAACGAATTTAATCAGTCATATAGCTTAGATGAAATTGGTATCAAAATGAATCTTACACGTGAGCGAGTTCGACAAATAAAAGACAAAGCGATACGTAAAATGCGCCGATTTGCGATTACCAAAGAATTAAAATCATATCTCAATTAACGATTGAAGATTAATGATGAACAATTATTTTTAAAATAGTTTTGCTCTGTTTAAATTTTTTGAAAGCACAATTGTTAATTATCAATCGTTCATCGATAAATTAATTATCTTATCTTTATGTTGATGAACAAGCCTATCATTGCACCTTCAGTATTATCAGCAAACTTTGCCAACTTACAAGCAGATTTTGAAATGCTGAATAACAGCGTCGCAGAATTCATTCACATAGATGTTATGGATGGCGTTTTTGTACCAAATATTTCTTTTGGTTTTCCTCTTATTCAGGCAATGCGCAAACTTACTTCTAAAACATTTGATGTACATTTAATGATAGTAGAGCCTGAT
>JANNVS010000013.1:0-3481 GCA_031414515.1 Sphingobacteriales bacterium
CTTCAATAGTTTGTCGCTACCACTTTGCAATGGAATATGAAAATGTGGCATAAATCGTTTGCTCTTCGCCACAAACTCTATAATTTCATCAGTCAATAAATTTGGTTCTATCGAAGAAATTCTGAAACGTTCAATGCCTTCCACTTCATCTAATAATTTTACAATATCAAAGAAATTATAATCACCTTCAATTCCTTTTCCATAATCGCCAGTATTTACACCAGTCAACACAATTTCCTTCACACCTTTGGCTGCTAAATCTTTTGCATTTTTTACAATATTTTCAGGCGTGTCGCTTCTGCTTTTTCCGCGTGCTAATGGAATCGTACAAAAAGAACATTTATAATCGCAGCCGTCTTGAATTTTAAGAAATGAACGTGTTCTGTCGCCAACTGAATAAGCATCCACAAAAAAGTTTGCATTCGATATTTCGGAAGCCAGTACTTGACCACATGGATTTTTTGTTAAATCGGTAATGATTTCAGGCAATTTAAATTTCTCAGCTGCGCCAAGCACCAAATCCACACCTTTAATAGCAGCAATTTCTTTCGGTTTTAGCTGCGCATAGCAACCAACCACCACTACATAAGCATCTGGATTCTGTTTCATTGCCTTGCGCACTATGTTTCTGCATTTAGTATCAGCATGTTCCGTTACTGAGCAAGTATTAATAACATATACATCAGAAGGCGCATCAAAATCTACGGTAGAGAAGCCTCGTTCTTGCATTTGACGTGCAATAGCTGAAGTTTCTGAGAAATTAAGCTTACAACCTAAGGTATGAAATGCTATTTTTTTATCGATGACCACAGTGCAAAAATAAGAATAATGCACAATACGTGGATTAATTAATTGTAATACAATGAAATAGGAAGCTATTTTTAAAGTGAACTTTTAATAAATTCAATTAGAACTTAGATAAATTTAGGTTAACAATGATAAAAATAGGTATCATAGGCATAGGCAGATTAGGTTCACAGCATCTGGAAAGATTAATGGAATCCGAATATTTCCATGTAGTCGGTTGTTTTGACATAGAATCTACAAAATTACAACGAATTGAGGAAGACTATACTGTCACTTGTTTTGACAATGTGGATGAACTTATTTCCAAATGTGATGCAATAGATATATTAACACCATCCGATTCACATTTTTATTACGCAGAAAAAGCTATACGATATGGTAAACATGTTTTTATTGATAAGCCAATATCCAATAATTTTGAGGAAGCAAAAAAGCTCGTTGAGTTAGTTAGAGAAGCAGGTATTAAATTTCAGGTTGGACATATTGAACGATTTAATCCGGCATTTTTAGCGTTGAAAAATCAAGAACTGAACCCAATGTTTATTGAAGCACATCGTTTATCTCATTTCGATGCTAAACGAACAAGTGATTCAGTAGTGTTAGATGTGATGATACACGACATTGATATTGTATTGTCTGTTGTTAAAGCAAATATAAAAAGTATTAATGCCAGCGGTGTTTCTGTTTTATCAGATCAAATAGATATTGCGAATGCAAGAATAGAATTTGATAATGGTTGTGTCGCGAATTTGACTGCAAGCAGAACGTCTGTTCAGAAAATAAGAAAGATGTTATTTTTTCAAAAAGACAACCATATCACATTAGATTTCTTAAACAGAGAAACAGAGATGTTAATATTATCAGAAACAGCTAAACATAATTCCATTCCGATGAGAATGCAAGAAAATACTAAGTATCTAAATACAGAAACTATGGTAATGGAAGAATATGATGCACTGAAAGAAGAACTGAATAGTTTTGCTGAGTGTTTGATTTTTAATACAGAGCCAAGGGTTACTGCATTTGACGGCTTAAAAAGTTTGGAAGTAGCCACTGAGATTCTACAAAAAATTAGCAAGATGAATGGTCATACTTTTGGCTATTTGGATATTGCTCAATCAGAAGTAGCGTAATACATTTTATTTTCGTATTAATATGCTGCTTTCCGTTGTAGGTTTACAATTATAATGACTAGTCTTTTTTTTGTCACTTTTTGACGCCAAAAGTACCCTAAATCATTTTTGAAATGTTCAACTACTTATAAAATAAGTTTGTTAGTTTAAAAACAATGGTACGGAAAGTTTATTTAATAATTGTTGACAGATGACGCTGCAAACGCTAAGGCAAACGCAATGCTAAACACCTATCAAGGTCGAGGAAAAACGGAATTTCGTATTCATCCGCTGCAAGTATGCTATTATTCGGTGCAAGTAATGTATTATTCACTGTAAGTAAGATATTATTCGGTGCAAGTAATGTATTAATTCGTGCAAAACATTTGTAAAACCATGCAATACATTTTTAATTATCTGTAAAACATTTGTTATATAATGCAATGTATATTGCATTATTTGCAAGTAACATTTCATTGCTTGTAAGTAATATTTCATTGCATGCAATGCACATTTAATTGTATGCATGTAATTGTTGATTTCTTGTATGTAAATATTGATTTCTCGTATGTTATTTAGGATAGTACCTTGCGCAAGTTTGAGAAAAAAAGAAGGCGATACTTGCGTACCACCTTAGATGTTTTCACAACGGAATAATCCTTATTGTGAATTGATTTTAAATTGTGTAATACAAATAAAAATGCCCTCAGCCGAACTGAAGGGCAGGAATAATACTTCCTAAGGAATAATCCTTATTGTGATAAGATTCTATGTAAATATAATAATATTTATTATTATATTAGGGTATTATAACCATATTTATGAAAAATGACAAACATACGCTAGGCTTAGACATTGGAACAAACTCTATTGGATGGGTTTTGTTTTTAGGTGAAGAAATAATAGATGGGAACGTTATTATATTTCCCATAGGTACTAACCTTATAAAAGGAGTACTAGAAGAAACAAAAAATGCAGTAAGGCGAAATTACAGAGGAGCTGCACGGAATCATTTCAGATATAAATTACGAAGAAAAAATCTAAAAAAGCTATTACAAGGATTAGACATGTTTCCTGACTTTAATAAATTAGAAAAGCCATGTGCTATAGATTTATATAAAACAAGAGCGAATGCAATAAGACAAGAAATTGATAAAAATGAATTTGGAAGAATATTACTTTTATTAAACAAGCATAGAGGTTTTAAGAGTAATAGTAAAACACTTTTAAAAGTTAATGACGATGAAGATGGAAAAGTTAGTAGCGGAATTAGTCAGCTAAAATTATTAATGGATAATAATGATGCTAAGACTATTGGAGAATATTTCTATAAAATGTTCCTGAAATCAGATTTTTTGTATAAAGATGGTAATTGGCATAATTTAAACGAACCATTTGATGAAAGAGCTGAGTTAGAGAATAAAATGCACAGAGGAATAAGAAGAGAAAATGGACGATATGTTGGAAGAGAAATGTATGAAAATGAATTTAACTTAATCTGGAAACAACAAAAATTAAGCAATCCTGAATTGACAGGTTCTAAAGATGAATATGATGTTATA
>JANNVS010000014.1:0-2149 GCA_031414515.1 Sphingobacteriales bacterium
TGAACAAAGGAGAAATAAGCATAAACGGCAATACAGAAATAACCGGATTCCGTATTAGCACCAGATGGACTTCTAAACAGATGGTTTATTTTGTTATTCAGTTTTCAAAACCGTTTAAAAAATTCGGGGTTGCCAATGGAAATCATGCAAAAGAGAATTCAAGAAACAAGACAGGTAAAAATACTAAATCGTATGTTCAGTTTGATACAGAAGCCGGTGAAATGATTTATGTGCGTGTAGGTATTTCTGCGGTAAGTGTGGATGGTGCCAGAAAAAACCTGGAAGCGGAGCAGCCCGCATTTGATTTTGAAAAAACTAGGGCAGCAACTGTTGCACTATGGAACAAAGAATTAGAGAAGATAGAAGTCGATACAGATGATGAAAAAGATAAGCGGATATTTTATACCGCCATGTATCATGCCAAGCTTGCACCCAATATTTACCAGGATGTAGATGGAAGGTATCTTGGCAGAGACCGCAAAATCCATGAATCAAATGCCTTTAATTACTATACAGTTTTCTCTTTGTGGGATACGTACAGAGCATTAAATCCATTATTCTCTATAATAGATAGACAACGTACTTCCGATTTCATCCAAACATTTTTGAAACAATATGAACAGGCAGGGTTACTGCCTATATGGGAACTTGCCGCTTATGAAACATTTTGCATGATAGGCTATCATTCCATACCTGTTATTACAGATGCTTATATGAAAGGCATAACCGGGTTTGATCCAAATAAAGCACTGGAAGCCATGCGGCATAGCGCAGAAATAAGTGAGAAACAATTAAAATCATATAAAATTCATAGACCACCAATCATCGTCGGGGTTTCCTATATCAGGTATTCAGCAGGTATGGATGATTACAGGAAATATGGATATATCCGAAAAGGATTTATAAATAATAGTGTCTCTAAAACGCTGGAGTTCGCTTACGACGACTGGTGTATTGCCCAAATGGCAAAAAAATTAAACAATACAGAAGTTTATAATACATATATAAAACGTGCGGCTAATTACAAAAATCATTTTGATGCTTCAACAGGTTTTATGCGTTATCGTAATAAAAGAAAATTTATTACACCATTCTCACCAACCAAGGTTTCTCAAAACTATACTGAAGGAAATGCCTGGCAGTGGTCGTTCTATGTTCCTCATGATTTGACAGGACATATGAAACTGCTGGGTGGAAAAGAAAAAATGGGCATTTTCCTGGATTCACTTTTTACGACCAGCTCATCAATAAAAGGAATGATTCATCAGGACGTATCAGGGTTGATAGGTCAATATGCTCATGGTAACGAACCCAGTCATCAGATTGCTTACGAGTATGATTATGTTGGTCAACCTTGGAAAACACAATCTATGGTCCGGCGCATTATGAATGAACTGTATAACGACAAACCCGATGGGCTTTCAGGGAATGAAGATTGCGGACAAATGAGCGCCTGGTACATTTTTAGTTCAGTTGGGTTTTACCCAGTTTGTCCGGGAAGCAATCAATATGCAATCGGTTCTCCAATCTTTAATAAAGCAATGCTCCATTTGGAAAATGGAAAAACATTTACCGTGCAAACTACAGGAAACGGAAATGGTAATGTCTATATCAAAAGTGCAACACTAAACGGAATTGATTACACGAAATCTTATTTGATGCATGAAGATATTGCCAATGGAGGTGTATTAGAATTAGTCATGAGTAATGAGCCTAATAAAAACTGGGGCAGCTCTGATAGCGATGTTCCCAAGACTTCCATAGATTAACTGATGAATTAAAACAGGGAAGCCTGCAATTTTGGATGAATAAACCTTTCTACTCTGTTTCTTTCATTTAACTATTGAATATTAATAATAATACAAGTTAGATTAATCTGTCCATACTGCTTTTTCATCTCTCTTTTTTATCTTTACCTCAATGACTTTCACCGCCATCGATTTTGAAACCGCAACTTATCACGCACATTCTGCATGTGCTGTTGGTATTGTTACGGTGGAGAACGATATCATCACCGATGAATATTATACACTCATCCAACCACCAGATAATTTTTATTCGCATCATAATATTCGCGTGCATGGCATTTCTTCCAAACACACACAAGATATTGGTACATTTGAGCAGCATTATGTAGAAATCTATAAAC
>JANNVS010000015.1:0-2694 GCA_031414515.1 Sphingobacteriales bacterium
ATATTTATTGTCATGCTTTTTGAACCTGCGCTATATAGCACATTGTTTGTTTCATAATCTTGTTAAGTAGAGTTTTAGTATTATAAAAAAACAAAGAGCTATGCTTGTCTTCAACAAAAAATCACGCCAATAAATATGGCCTGAAGCTACTTATCATAATGTGGTCTTATGTGTTCGCTTCGCACAGCCATGACTACGCTCATTTCATGCAGGACAATGGCTGTCACATAAGCACACTATGTTAAGTAGCCGCCACCACAGTCATCATTTATAAAAATTATGTAGTTTTAAAAAGGTGTTTTTATAAATGCTGAAAGCCTACATTTTGGCGTGCCTTGCGGTCGCTTCTTCCATTCCGCTAAAGCTCCATTCCATCAGCCACCTCAGCACCTAAAGCAAGAGTATTCCTTCATTCCATTTCACAAAGCCGGGCTATTGCTTTGCGTGTATTGGCAGATGCATACCAATGCATATTATTTTGTGTGAGAAAATTTACAAAATAATGCCAACGCTGCAATGCATCTGCTCAATCCACTTCAAGCACCAAAGTTATTTTGTTCATTCCATTCAGTCACACACTTGCCCCATAATGCATAACCCAAACATTCTGCAAAAGGAAACCTAATATGCTTGCGGTCGCTTCTTCCATTTCGATGCATTCCGTTTCGGGCGGTCGCTACTTGCATCCGCTCCCGATCCCTCCACTCCATTGCATCTTCATTCCATCAGCCACCTCAGCCCGATAAGCAAGAGTGCTGCGCACACTTGCCCTATCCTGCTAATCCTAAGTATTCTGCAAAACTCAACCATCCATTTTTTTTGGTAAAATTGAAGCACACATATCAACCCAAAAAATAAAAAAGAAAGCAAAGGTAAGTGGCTCGCCATTGGGCTGCAAGGTTAAAATGTATTTTGAAAAAAATCTCCAGCCTCTTTTAATCTGTTTATTTTTTTTAAAGGATAAAGAGGTAGTATTTTTTCCAAAAACCTTGACATCCCAAGTCTTCACCACTTGTAATAGTAGCTTTCTTTTTTCTTTTTTTTTGTCCTTTTTTTTTCTTGTTTTCTTTTGGGTTTGTGTGTGGGTGTGTTGTATAGCAATTGCAGGATTTAAAACTATATTTGTATAACGAGAACAGGATTTATTTAATAACCTGTATAGTTATTTTAGGACGATACAAGTACGATACAGGACGATACAATAAGCATAGGTAAGTCATACATAAGTCATACATAAGCCATACATGATTGCACCTAATACCGTCTATATATAAAAATGATTGAAAAAAAAATCCTGCATTCACATGCAGGATTCATTACCATACTTCACAAAATCAAATTATGCACCCGTTGCCGGGTTTCGTCCATCTCTTTTGGCTCTTCTGTAAATTTTAGAAAATCTAATAGCTTGGAGTTTCACTTTATATTTTCTTTTTCTTTTCTGCAACAGCTTTACTCTTTCCAACAGATTCTTTTAACCTCGCACCTGTAGAAGGATTTCGACCGTCTCTTTTTACTCGCCTGAAAATAGCTATTGATATTATCATTTAATAAACATTATCAATTACCAAACAGTTACCAGAAGAAAATTTATAATAATTTCCGTTTACTTCTTGAAAAAACTCAATTCCTAAACAATGCAATACGGAAACATCAGCTGTCATAACTGTACCAGCAGGAAGTGATACATCTAATGCTTCACCTGCATATGGAGCATTTAAAGGATTAAACGCACCATAAGTAGTATTGCTCATTTCATTTAATGCTGCATTACTTGGTTCGTAAGTTTTAGTTGTATCGTTATATACAAAATCAGATATTACACCAATGGCATTAATAAATCTGAAATGTGTTGAGCCTGCAGGAGCATTTAATGAGTTAGTAGGGTTTACTGCTACTGTTGTCAAATTTGCTGCTAATCTGTCTATGGTATGTGTAGCTGAATAAGGTACATATACAATACTTGCAAATGAAATATTTTTATCAAATCCAAAATTATACAAATACGTTCTTTGCGTACTGATTTCAACTTTACGAACACCACGAGCTTCTGTACCATCTTCAAGATTAATTTTCTTCATGATGGATGTTAAACGACCTGTTGCTTGTGTGTCAGTCATGCCATTTAATACCTCTGATAAAGCAATCCGCAATGATTTAGCTGCTTTAGCGCAACCACCGAACTCATTCATGTTCTCTCTTGTTCGTTTAAATTCTGGAGCTGTTTTAACCTGTGTGTCTGTTGGACCACCTTTAAGCCCTGCAAAGTAACCTTCCTGTCCTTTGATTCTGAAGTGTCGTACATCACCTAATGTTCCTGTGTACTTTACTAGTCCTTTCTGACGTGCCATAATATTATTATTTTAATTTTAAAAAATATTAGTAAATTTACAACTTAAATCATTGATTAACAATTAAATAGAAGTGCTAAATGGTGCAATTCAAAGTAGAAGAACAGACAAAAGTGTTTACTCATTACAAAGTTTCAAAAGTAGTGGATGGTGATGGCTTGTATGCCTATAATATTTTCAATAAAAAAGAAATTGAAATCAGATTATTAGGAATAGACGCACCTGAAATAAAACGATGCAGAAAACTAATACAAGACGAAAGAGAATTGCATTTACCAGGTCAATTATTAATAGAATTAGGTTATCAATCAAAAAATTATTTGCATCAATTATTACCAATGGA
>JANNVS010000016.1:0-5187 GCA_031414515.1 Sphingobacteriales bacterium
ATTCATCATTGTCTTCTGAAGCCTGTGCAAAAATTTGCCCTCTTGGATCAACGAAATAAGAAGTGCCATAAAACTTACCTAAGTTCCATGGCTTTTCTTCACCAACTCTGTTTATGCAACCCATGAAATAACCATTGGCTGCAGCATGTGCAGGCTGTTCGAGCTTCCATAAATATTGGGAAAGTCCAGCCACAGTTGCAGACGGATTGTAAACGATTTCTGCACCATTTAATCCAAGACATCTTGCACCATCAGGAAAGTGTCTGTCGTAGCAAATGTATACACCAATTTTTGCATATTTAGTTTGGAAAACAGGATAGCCTAAATTGCCTGGTTTAAAGAAAAATTTTTCCCAAAAACCATTTGTATGTGGTATGTGATTTTTGCGATATTTTCCTAAATAAGTTCCATCAGCATCAATAACTGCTGCTGTGTTGTATAAAACGCCAGCTTGTTCTTTTTCATAAATTGGAACAATAATTACCATGTTATATTTCTTCGCATACTCTGCAATTTTTTCTGTTGTTGGTCCTGGAACTGTTTCTGCAGATGCGTACCATTTACTATCTTGTCCTGGACAAAAATAAGGGGTATTAAAAATTTCCTGCAGACATAAAATTTGTACACCTTTTTTTCCGGCTTCTTCAATTAATGGAATATGTTTTTGATACATTGCGTCTACAATTTCTGCAATGGTTCCTTCGCCTTCTGTTTTTGGAAGACTCATTTGAATTAATCCTGATTTTACAATTCTTGGCATGTTATTTCTTTTTAGATTAAAAATATTTTTTCACGCTAAGGCGCAAAGTTTTTTAAGACGCAAAGCGTTAAATTTTACCACTTACTTTATTGCGTTTTATAAATTGTCCGTAGCCTTTTTCTATTAAGCATTCGTTTTTATCAATTGCTACTTTTCCTCTAAGTAAAACAGTTTTTACTTTGCCTGTAATTTCCCAGCCTTCGTAAGCTGAATAATCTACATTCATATGATGTGTATTTACTGATAAAGTATGTTTTTCATTCGGATCGAATAATATAATATCAGCATCGCTGCCAACGGCAATCGTTCCTTTTTTAGGAAACATGCCGAATATTTTTGCAGCATTTGTAGAGGCAACTTCTACATATTTATTCAAGGAAATTTTTCCTTTATTTACACCTTCGCTGAATAATAATTCCATTCTGTTTTCTATTGCTGGATGTCCGTTTGGTATTTTAGAAAAATCATCTTTGCCCATTAATTTTTGTTCCCATTTAAACGGACAATGATCTGTTGCCACTACATTTACCAAGCCTTGATTAATGCCAGCCCACAAAGTTGCCTGGTCTTTTTTTTCACGTAATGGTGGACTCATTACCCATTTCGCACCTTCAAAATCTTTCTCATATAAAGACGCATCGAGTATTAAATATTGAATGCAAGTTTCTACAAAAACTTTTTGATTTCTTCGTGTTGCATTACGCACAGCATTGAGTGCGCCTTCGCAAGTTAAGTGAACAATGTAACCTGGACAATCTGTGTAATTTGCCATATCAGAAAAGCGACCACTTGCTTCTGCTTCGGTGACTTCTGGTTGTGATAAGTAATGATATAATGGCGATAGTTTTCCTTCGGCTTTATGTTTTGCAATTAAGTAATCAATCATATCGCCATTGGTTGCATGCACATTAATTAAGCCACCATGTTTTTTAACTTCCTGCATTAAGCCAATCATCTGGCGATCGTCAATCATTAACGCACCTTTGTATGCCATAAAAGTTTTAAAAGAAGTGATACCTTCTTTTTCAATCATGGTTTGAATTTCTTTTTTGGTATCTTCATTAAAATCGGTAACAGCCATATGAAAACTATAATCACCAACTGCATTGTTATCGCTTCTTCCTTTCCATTCTTTTAATGCTGATTGCAAACTTTTTCCTTGTGTTTGCAAAATAAAATCTATCACAGTTGTTGTGCCACCAAACAAAGCTGCGCGAGTTCCTGTTTCGTAATTATCACTTGAATAAGTACCCATAAAAGGCATGTCTAAATGTACATGCGGATCGATTCCACCAGGCATTACTAATAAACCAGCTGCATTAATAATATTATCTGCTTGTTGCGATAAATTTTTTCCGATTGCTATTACCTTTTCATCTTCAATGAAAATATCTGCGATGTAGTCATCGGTTGCGGTAATAATTCTTCCGTTTTTTATTAAGGTTGACATACTTTTATTTTTTAAAGTTCACCTATATCTTCGTTCCAAAGTGTTGGATTTTTTTCAATAAAATCTTCCATGATAGAAATACATTCTGCATTATTTAAATCTATTACTTCCACACCATGTGATTCCATAAATTCTTTTGCACCAGGAAATGTTTTTGATTCGCCAACGATTACTTTTTTAATTCCAAATTGTACGACTGCACCTGCGCATAAATAACAAGGCATTAATGTAGAATATAAAACTGCGTCTTTGTAGCTACCAACACGACCTGCGTTGCGCAAACAATCAATTTCTGCATGTGTAATTGGATCGCCATCTTGCACGCGTTTGTTATGTCCGCGACCAACAATTGCTCCATTTTTTACTAATACACTTCCGATTGGAATTCCATTTTCGCTCAAGCCTTGTTTCGCTTCGTCGATTGCTGCTATCATAAATTCATCTATAATCATTCGCTGGTAATTTATTTAGTTTTATTTCGCATTAAGATATAATAAGTTATTCCTGAAACAAAGAATCCTACGAACCATGCAAAATTATAAAGTTGTAAAATCCACGATGGAATTAATGTTGCATCTATTACTTTTATCGTTGCTAAAAAACCCAATACGTTTGGTGCAATGCCGATTACTAATGCAATAATTGCTGCATAATTAAAGCCGCTGGAGAAACTATATATTCCTTTTGCATTGTATAATTCTGTTGTAATTAATTCTTTGTTTCTAATAAAATAATAATCGACAATCATGATGCCACCAACTGGTCCAAGCAAGCTGGAATAACCAACTAACCACGTAAATATATAACCACTTGGATCTGCAATCAGTTTCCATGGAAAAATCAAAATTCCAATTACACCTGTAATAAATCCGCCGATTCTAAAATTTATTTTTGATGGTGCTAAGTTTGCAAAATCATTTGCAGGACTTACAATATTTGCCGCAATGTTGGTAGCTAATGTTGAAATAGCAACTGCAATCATGGCAACACTTACCAATAATTTACTTTCAAATTTTCCTGCTAATACTAAAGGATCCCAAATCGTTGTTCCATAAATAATCGTGGTTGCAGAAGTAACGACAACGCCAATAAAAGAAAACAAAGTCATTGATGTTGGTAATGCTACTGCTTGTCCAACCACTTGTGCTTTTTGGCTTTTTGCATAGCGTGTAAAATCTGGAATATTTAAGGAAAGTGTTGCCCAAAAACCAACCATGCCTGTTAATGCAGGAAAGAAGAATTTAAAGAAATCTGATGTAGTAGAAAACTTAGAAGTTTGATGTAAGATTGGTCCTAAACCATGACCTGCATTGATTGCCCAAAACAATAATGCTAATGCTGCGAACGGTAAAAAAAATGCTTTGAACACTAATAGCTTTTTGATGCTTTCCACACCAAGATAAACAACGAACATGTTTAATAACCAAAATGCAAAAAAGCAAATTGCAGGTCCTGTTTGCAAGCCAAATAAAGTTGGGAAAATTTGTGGTAATGTTTCTAATGATGGAAACCATAATCGCAACATTTGATAGATAGCAAAACCACCAATCCATGTTTGAATACCGAACCAACCACATGCTACAATGGCGCGCAACATGGCTGGAATATTTGCGCCTGTTGTGCCGAAACTTGCTCTTGCAAAAACAGGAAATGGTATGCCGTATTTTGTGCCTGCATGACCGTTTAATATCATTGGAATTAAGACGACTAAGTTGCCGAGAAAGATAGTTAAGATGCCTTGCCACCAATTCATGCCACCTTCTATTAAAGAACTTGCAAGCATGTATGTTGGAATACATAAGCTCATACTTATCCATAAAGCGGCATAGTTCCAGGTGTTCCAGGTTCTTTTATTTTCTGGAATTGGCGCTAAGTCTTCGCTGTAAAGAGATGATGTTGATATGTCTTGATTTTCTTGCATATGCAAATAAAATTATTCTTTGTTACTTTTTGAAGCCAAAAAGTAACCCAAAAGCTTTTTGGAAATACAAGGCAATTTGCTTTTCTCCTAACGTCGAAAATCAACCGCTGATAAAATAAACTCAAATTCTTATTGCCTGCGCTTAGTTCATTTTACAGCCATTGCTATGTCTTTCAAAACCTAAACCTTCTGCGGTTATCTCTTTTATTATCAGTTTGTATTAATTTATAATCTTTGTTATTACAAATTATATTTCAATTTAATTTACATATTCATCCGAAATTTTCAATGCTTCACCAATGATTCCTAAGCCTTCGTCAATTTGTTCTTTAGTAATACATAATGGTGGTGCAATGAAAATATAACTCCATCTTACAAATGTATATAAACCTAACGCTCTTAGTTTTGCTGCTATCAAGTTTGTAACTTTTAATTCATCGCCACTTGCATTATAAGGTGCAATTAATTCACCAGTTGTCTTATTTTTCAAAACATCTAAACAACCTAATAATCCTGTATTTCTGAATGCACCCATACTTGGATGGTTTGCTCGAATTGCTCCAATTCTTTCTTCCATATAAGCACCCATGTTACGAGCGTTTTCAATTAAATTGTCGCTTTCATAAATATTGATAACTGCTAAAGCTGCTGCTAATGCTACAGGATGTCCGTTGTAAGTCAAGCCAATCATCATTGGTGTGTTGTCGAATTTTGCAGCAATTTTATCTGACACCATCAAACAACCTAATGGCAAATAAGAAGAAGTTAATCCTTTTGCCATACAGATCATATCAGGAATGATATCGTGATGTTCAAAGCCAAACCATTTGCCTGTTCTGCCAAATCCGCTCATCACTTCATCGGCAATAAAAAGAATATCGTATTTTTCACAAAGTACTTTTATTCCTTTTAGATATCCTTTTGGATAATGCAAACAGCCCGAAGAACCACTTTCTCCTTCAAATATAAAAGCGGCAATATTTGTTTTTCCTTCAAAATGAATTATTCTTTCTACATATTCTAAGCTTAAACTTAATTTTGTGGCTTCGTCTAGGT
>JANNVS010000017.1:0-3400 GCA_031414515.1 Sphingobacteriales bacterium
GTTTTGGTTTTTTTTACTGGATTTATATTTGGAATCACGGTTCAACCCTTTGTATATAATTTTACGGGTGTTTTTTATGATGTTTTTTTAAAAGCAAACGACTCTTTACCAAACGGGAAATGTTATGGCATGACAGGTGAAGGAAGCAATGGATCTTCTGCAACAAGCTTTTGGCCAATAGCGGCAGAAATAGTTACATTATGTAAAGGAATGACCTATCAGGATTTGCAGTTGCTATATACCGTTGGCTCTTATGTCGACTTACAGGATATGGGTAGCATAAATCTATCAACAACAACAGGGAAGTTCTATTTCAAAGCCAGAAGAATAGGCTTAGAAAACCAACCCGTAACAATAAGTGTGGTGCCAATACAAAATATTTTTTCAGTAGGAAGCCCCAAGGTAACTACATTATCTACTATGCCAAACTTTAATAATACCTATACAGATAGTATATCTTATGTCCTATCATCTTCTATTGCTTCTGGGAACAGCATAAAATTTGCATGGAAAATTGAAACAGGTGGTTATACTTATTACGATACGGTAACGAATATTTATCAGGCAAATGTATTATTTACGGATAATATGGAAGGTGCGCTAGCCACTACAAATTGGAATTTCGGAAGCGGAAGCCTTTGGGCCTACACGAACGATGCAGCCAACTCTGGCACGAAGTCCTTTGCAGAGTCGCCAGCATCAAATTATGTTCAGAGCAAGATAGATACTGCACAAAATAAGACCAATTTAAATTTAAGTGGAGCAGGTGCTGCATTTCTTAGTTTTTGGGTGAAATACCGTTCTGAAAATTTTAGAGATAAAATGCATGTTGAAGTTTCACCAAATGGATTTACTTGGACAGCCCTAGCGGGCAGAAATACAATTCGCCAACCTGGTACTTTAGATGGCAGTACAGTTAATGGTGTGAATTCATTAACTGGCCTGAATGAATTTTGGTCAAGAGAAGTTTTTGACTTAAGCGCATTTTTAGGTACAACAGCACTCCGATTAAGGTTTCGATTTACATCAGATTTAACTACAACCTATGTATATTCAAATGATGGAGGTTTTAACATTGATGATGTGATTGTAATAACAGGCGGAGCGCCTTCTTTATTACCAGTTGAATTAACCACATTTACAGGCAAAAACGAGGAAATGATAAACACCTTAGATTGGAATACAGCATCAGAATTTAATACCCATCAATTTGTAGTAGAAAGATCAACTGACGCTAAAATTTTTGAAACAATTGGAATTGTAACAGCAGCAGGAAACAGCAAAACACCAAAAAATTATACACTTAATGATAATAATCCTTATAGTGGGGAAAATATATATCGATTAAAAATTGTTGACTTAGATGGAACACATGAATACAGCAAATTAGTATATATACGTGTACAGCAAGAATCCGCTATTTCACCTACAGGCATTGAAAAAATATACCCAAATCCAACGAATGGAAAAGTATTTATTAATTTCTTTGTTACAGAAGAGCAGGCTGCATTTAAATGTAGAGTATTTAATTGTTTTGGACAGGTCATGAATGAACAACAATACAACTTCAACCAAGGCAAACACACAATAGATTTAGATATAAGCGAATATTCAAAAGGAGCCTATATCATCAGCTTCTACAATGAAGCCAATGGAATAAGTTATGAAAACAGAATCATTAAAATTTAAATTATTAATTATTAAAACCCTTAAATTAATTATCATGAAAAGAATTTATTTAGTAAGCATCACAATAGTGGCGCTAATGGTAGCTTGCCAAAAAGAAGCGACACAGGCAATCAAGCCAACAGCGAATGCAAATGGAGTAACCACCACGAGCACGATTAAAGGAGTATCTGTGACAAAAGACGGAAATCCTTATCCAAATATCCAAGCAATCAGCGGCCTAGCAGGCGATGATATTGGATGGTTTTTGAACTTAGGAACAGTACAAAGTGGATACAGCAACACACCTAAAGGACCAGTTGTGTCTAATTTAGGAGACGCAGGCATGTATTGCGGCGGAATCAAAACAGTAACAATGTATGCAGGCCAAAACATCATCATGGGAACAATGAGCTATGCAAATGATGCGACGAACCTGTACGTTACCTATACAGTGGATCCAGACTGGTATATGGCAGAAACACACCTTTATGTAGGTTCATTGGCAGCAGCACCAAAATCAGGTGGAGGCACACCATCACCAGGACGCTTTCCAATAAAGAGCACTTTTACGTCGGCTAATTTATCACAAGATATAACGTATACTATACCGTTAAGTAGCTTTTTAAACTCAGGCTTTACGATTGCAGCACATGCATCAGTATTAAGAGTAGATACAGATGGCGATGTAATAGCAAAAGAAACGGCATGGGCAGCAGGTACAAGATTCACCTCTAATAAAAACTGGGCAACCTATGTAACAGGCACAATGGGCACTTGCGGCGGCGGCGGCGGTGAGGGTGACCTTACGAAAAACCAATCAAACAACAACTAAAATTTAAATTATTAAAAATGAAAAGCCGAGCAATTTGCTCGGCTTTTTCATTTTATAAAATTAACAAAAATTAGCAAATATCACCATTTATGGTGATGCGTAAAAAAATAAAATAGCTTAATTTTACAACAACATAAACCCTAAGTAAGTGTTAACAGGTCAAAAGCCTGAGAGTGTCGTAAAAACCCTATTCTTACACATTCTATTTGGAAGCAAAAATTAAACAAACGAAATTTTTCGTTGAAGTTTACCAATTGTTCTCCGTCTAAATTTTCCTACTTAGAGCTTCTGTTAAAAGCGTTAGAAACAACGCACGACTTTATTTTAAAATGTATTAGAAACAGAATAAATCCATTTTATGAAACCCATTTTACAAAAATTAGTATTTACAACGATAATCGTAAGTACTATGCTTGTGTATAAAAACACAAACGCACAGGCTACTTGCGGTGCTGGTTTTACAAAAGCAGCTATAAATTGGGATTTTCAATATTTTAAAAACACGAATCTGCCAACAAGCCCATTGTACTATATGTTTGGCAATAGTTATATGCGATTTTCCTGGAGAGGCACCGGTACGAATACACTAATACCTCTTACAACAGCTGATGCGCATACGGGTTCTGCAGGAAGTATGGGAACAGGAAATGATATAGGATTTAGAGTAGGAAATGGAAGTGATACGTTTAATTTTTCACAAGAAGTAACCAACTTAAGTTTTAGTGTTTATGATGTAGATAGCACGCAGGCTTTGCGAGTAAATGCATACAACGCATTGAATGTTTTGCAAAATGTTACCTTAACAAGAGTTGCAGGAACTTCATTAACAGCAACTGTTACGAGCACCAACCCAACAATGACAGCAAATAACACAAGAGTGGCATTTACCAGCAATACTGC
>JANNVS010000018.1:0-7371 GCA_031414515.1 Sphingobacteriales bacterium
ATCCAATTTATGGCAATTCAAACATACGACTACGACTATGTAATTATCGGCAGCGGATTCGGCGGCTCGGTTTCTGCTCTTCGTCTTTCCGAAAAAGGTTATAAAGTATTAGTTATCGAAAAAGGAAAATGGCTGCAAGGCAACGATTTTCCTGAAACAAACTGGAATCTAAGAAAATTTTTCTGGTTGCCTGCATTAAAAATGCAAGGCTTATTTAAGTTAACCTATTATCGTCACGTTGCAATCGTAAGTGGTGTTGGCGTTGGTGGTGGTTCTTTAGTATATGCAAATACATTGCCAATTCCAAAAACAGAATTTTATAATTCAGGAAACTGGAATGGACTCGAAAATTGGGAAGAAGATTTGAAACCATTTTATGCAACAGCATTAAAAATGTTAGGCGCAGAACGACATCCATACATGAGCCGAAATGATAAAGCCATGCAACAACTCGCAACTAATATTGGCTGTCCTGAAAAATTTGATAAAACAGATGTTGCCGTTTATTTTGGTAAAGTTGGCGTCACTGTTCCAGATCCATATTTTGATGGAAAAGGTCCTGACAGAACTGGCTGTAATTTATGTGGTGGTTGCATGTTGGGTTGTCGTTTCAATGCTAAAAATACCTTAGATAAAAACTATCTATATTTGGCGCAGCAACTCGGTGCAGAAATTATTGCAGAAAAAGAAGTGTATGATGTGTTGCCGTTAAGTGCAGATGGAAACGATGGTTATGAAATAAAATACAAAGATTCATTGTCTTATTTTCCGAAGAAAGGAAGTATAAAAGCAAAAGGTGTAATTTTTGCAGGTGGTGTTTTAGGTACGGTAGATTTATTGTTAAAGATGAAACAAACTTCATTGCCAAATTTATCCGATAAAGTTGGCGCAGGCATTCGCACCAATTCCGAAAGTTTAATTGGTGTGACTACTTATGATAAAGATGTTTCTTTTTCTGAAGGCATCGCGATTGGTTCTATCATTAATATTGATGATCACACACATTTGGAACCAGTAAAATATTCTGAAGGCGCAGGTTTCTGGCGTTTGCTGATGGCGCCAATGGTAAATGGTAGCAATATTGCGGTTCGTTTTTTCAGAATGATAAAAGATTTCGTGATGCATCCAATCAATAACTTCAAAGTTTTTTTTGTGGATGACTGGAGCAAGAAAACGCAAATCATGTTATATATGGAAAGCATTGATTCTACCTTGAGTTTCAAACGCGGTGCCTTTGGACGCATGAAAACCAACTTAGAATCTGGACCAGCACCAACAGCGTTCAATCCTAAAGCACAGGAACTGGCACATGAAATGGAAAAAATTATTAACGGAAAAGCGATGGTGATGAATACGGAAACCTTGTTTGGTATTCCAACTACAGCACATATATTAGGCGGCGCGTGTATGGGAAAAGATGCAAGCAATGGTGTTATTGATAAAAATAATAACGTCTTTAATTATAAAAATATGATGGTGTGCGATGGCAGTATGGTTTCAGCAAATCCTGGTGTAAATCCAAGTTTGAGTATCACTGCAATATCAGAAAGAGCAATGACAAAAATGCCGTTGAAGAAAGATAATGTGGAGTTTAATTAAACATATTTTTTAAATTCTTGGTTAGTACTTCACAGAAACAGAGAGATATCTTCCGAAGAATTCTAAACAAAACATGGAAATCCTACAATATTGCATGTTTAAAATGTAATGTATGAATGAGTTAAAATATAAATCTTTGTGTATCAATTTTAATTCAACTTACATGGAAAATCTAAAAAAACAAGAAATACAGGACGAAGATAAAATTAGTCCTTACAGCATACTTGCATATATTGTTGTGATTATACTTGCATTTCTTAATAACTAAAAATCATATTGATAGATTCCGACAGCAAACTATCGTAATCTATCTTTCTTAAAATTTAATCTTTTAATCTATACGTTCTGTTATGTCGTTGCATAATAACAGGATATAAGTTAAGCAGTATGTTTGATAGAAAAATGGTCAACAGCAAAACATAAGTTGTATTAAATAGCAAATAGAAACAATAACAACAGATTATTACAAATGGCACAATATGTCCAAACTCATCTTGCTTTGTTTGAATTGTAAACGCATTAATTCCTTCTGAATTACCATTAAAATATTTTGCATTAATTTTCTTCTTGTTATAAAAAAAGGCTACAACTGTTTTAGAAAAATAACCAACACCTAAAACAGCGTATATCTTTTTTAAGAACATCGAATTTCTTATTTTATAATAACTTTCTGGCAACCATTTATAAGTTGGTAACACAAATCCTAAGAAGGCAAAAATTCCGGTAACACAAAATGTAAAATTAGAACCAAATAGTATTGCTCTTAAAGTAGATATTTTTAATGCACTTTTATCTATCGAAAGTATATTGTTATAAGTGATGTAAGTAAGAAAAATTGCAAACAGAATAAATAGTATTTTCTTTAGATTCATACTAAATGTTTTTGTAAATTTATGTAAAAGTAAATAAAAATGAAAAAATATTTAATAACTTTTTTGATTATTGGCTTTGTATATCAACTTACATTTGCGCAAAAATACTTTCAAACGCGTTGGCAAAATAAACCAAGAAATGTCATTGTTTATTTGCCTAAAAATTTTTCTGCATCAGAAAATTTACCTGTTGTTGTCAATATGCATGGCTTTTTATCAACAGCACAATTTCAATTCGATTATACACAATTTCATAAACTGGCAGATTCCGTAAGATGTATTGTAATTTATCCTGAAGGTGTAGATTTGCGTTGGAATTCAGGTACGTTTTTCTTTGTATCTTCTACAGTAGATGATGTTGGTTTTATTGGCGATTGGTTAGACAGAGCAGCTGTATTATACAATGCTGATTTGAAGAAAACGTATTCTATGGGTTATTCTGCTGGTGGATTTATGAGTTATAAATTAGCGTGCGATTTAACCAATCGTGTTACAGCTATCGCGCCGGATGTAGCAAGTATGGTAAATGATAATCTGAACTCATGTGTTCCTGCGAGACCAATAAATATTGCTGCTTTCAATGGTTTATCTGACCCGATTACACCTTATGATGGAATTCCATTCAATTTTCCAGGTATTGATTCTATTAAACATTTCTGGCAAATTAAAAACGGCTGTAATATAAATCCAGTTATAGATACCTTACCTGATTTGCAGGTAGATGGTACAAAAGTAGCACGTTATACTTATCAGAATTGCAGTCAGAATGTTCAACAGGTGTATTATAAAGTCATTAATGGAGGACATGTTTGGCCAGGTGCTGCTAATATCTTCTTTGATTTAATAGGCAAAACCACATTAGATATTTCAATGAATAAAGTAGCCTGGGATTTTTTCAAAACCAAGGAAATTCCTTCTGCCGTAAGATGTGATGCACCATCAAATCTTCTTTCAAACTCGATAACCGCTGATTCATTCCAACTAAGTTGGAATAGCGTTGCTGGTGTTCCAAAATATAAAATTGCAATTGCTGATGATAGTGATAAGATTACTTTTTATGAAACAACGAATACAACATTTAGAGTAAAAATTAATCCTTTGAAGCTTTTAAGATGGAATGTCGCTTCTTTATGTAATAGTGGATTTCATAACTGGAATACTACACGTCCTTTAAATTTCACACCGACTTTCCTTAAAACAAACAGCAATCAAAAGATTTCTATTTATCCAAATCCTTGTGGAAATGAAATAAATTTTGATCTGCCAAGAAATAGATTATCTACATTAAAAGTTTCTATATATAATGAACTAGGCGCAGAAGTATATTCAGCATCATTTTTACAAGAAAATAAAATTAATATTCAACATCTAGCAAAAGGTTGGTATCAGCTTTCTATAAATAATGGAGATGTAAATTATTTTTCATCATTCATAAAAGAATAAAAAACGGATATCTTTCAATAGCAAAACAATTGAAAGGTATCCGTTTTAAAAAATTGGTTGATGTGGTATTCGTTTCTACACTAAATTATATCTTATTCGTACTTCACTACAAATGCATCTTTATACTTATCAGATAAAACAGATTTTAACGCATCTGCATAAGCTCTGTTCAAGTATTTTCCGATAAATAATTTATATACTGTTTTTCCGTTCAAATCTTCTTGTTCTACTAAAAGAGTTTGATTGTATTTTGCTTCTAATTCTTCAATGATTTCAAAAATTACATTCATATCAGAAAACACACCAAGTTGTAATCCATAAAATCCACTTTTAGTTTTATCTAATCTGGTAATAATAAAATAAGTAGAACGATTCGTAATTCCATTAGAATTAGCTTCTTTTATATCGGTTAAAGGCTGTGGTATATCTTTCTTTGGCGTGGAAACATCTGTATTGGATTTGTCATTATCACTTGTAGTAATTGGTATGATTTTCAAGTCAGAATTTTTAATAGTATTTGATGAACTATCATATACCTGTATTCCATTTTGTTTTGCAATATCTGTTGAAGCAGACATTAAATCAGATGGTATGCTATCAGGTTTAATAATTTCAATTTTCACATAAGCAGTTCCTTTGTTTCTATAACCTAATAGTTCAGCAGCTTTTGTAGATAAGTCAATAATTCTTCCTTTAATAAATGGACCACGATCATTGATTTTTACAAATACAGATTTATTGTTCTGTGCATTGGTCACTTTTACTATTGTTCCTAGAGGCAAGGTTTTATGTGCAGCAGTTAATTTATTTTGAGAGTAGATTTCACCGCTTGCTGTTGGTCTTCCGTGAAAATATGCGCCATAATAAGAAGCTATTCCAAATTCAACTTGTGCAAACACAAATGAGAAACAGAATAAATTGAGTGTAAATAATAATGCAAGTATCTTTTTCATGGCAAATTCTAATTTAGTTGGAACTTAATTTTGCCTCAAAAGTTCGTTGCAAAGATACTGCCAGATGTTTATGGCTCTGTTAACTCGGCACAGAGTTGCAATAAAGGTTCGGTTAAAATAGCGTGTCCGCCTTTGTAAAATATATGTGAAAAAGTTAAGCCAGCATTATCTAAACCTTTTAAAACTGCTTCGTAAACTTCTTTGGTAATAAATTCATCTTCGTCGCCTACCAATAAATAAGGATGCCATGAATTTAGTTTTGAAATGTCATTTAAACAGTCGTTTGGTATGTTGCCACCCCAAAATACAATACGATTTAGGCGATTATGCGTCAGCATTGCCCAACGTGCAATGGTTGCCGCGCCTTGCGAAAAGCCTAAACCAACGATTTTTGCATTCGTTTGTGAAATTAATGTTTCGTAAACATTGTCTAAATATAAAATGTAGTCTTTTATCTCATTTTCTCTGTCTTCAGAAGTCATCCACGAAGCACCAACTCTACCACTCATATCTTTTAAATAAAAGCGATTCAGAGCCTCAGGAACTATCACAAAATTTTCATAAGCATCTAATTCTTCAAATTTTTTAATAAAGAACTCAGCCAAAAAACCATAACCATGTGAAACAATCCAAACCAATTTAGTTTTTTCAGTTAATGTGCCATACGTAAATACACGAGCTGTTTTTTGAGTAATAATGGAATGTGATTGCGACATTTATAAAATTTAGTTAGCCAAATTAATTAAAAAGCAGTAATTTTTCAGCATAATAAATGACTATAAAATTTGGGAAAGCTATTCACTGTTCACTAATTACTATTTACAAATTTAAAAATGAAAGACTTTAAAAAATACTACATCATAAACACAACACCTGATATGTTGTATCTTGCCTTAACAAATCCTGTAATTATAAAATTATGGTCAGGTGATGATGCAGAAATGTCAACTGAAACGAATACAGAATTTTCTTTATGGAGTGGAAATATTTGCGGAAAAAATCTGGAGTTTGAAGAAAATAAGAAAATAGTGCAAGAGTGGTATTTTGGTGAAGGTGCAGAAACATCTATCGTTACTATTTTATTACATGAACATAAACAAGCAACTTCTGTAGAGTTGCGCCATGTAAATATTCCTGATGAAGATTATGATGATATAGTAGAAGGTTGGAACGGCGAATACTTTGGTGCGTTGCAGGATTTTTATGACGAAGGGTAAAATTGTCTGAACTAAGATTCTTATGATTAAATGATTACTATGATTGATGAAAAATATAAATATTCTGAATTAACATCTAAAATTATTGGATGTGCTATGATTGTACATAAAACGTTAGGAAATGGATTCCAGGAAGTAATTTATCAAAGAGCATTAGAAATTGAAATGAGAATTGCTAATATTCAATTTAATCGAGAATTTGAAATGCCGATAATTTATAGAGAAGAACAAATTGGAACACGTAGAGTAGATTTTCTAGTTGAGAATATTATTTCAGTTGAATTGAAGGCAATCACAAAATTAGAAGATGTTCATTTTGCGCAAGCTATAAATTATTTAGAAGCCTATAGTCTTGATATTGGTCTATTGATAAATTTTGGTGAAACTAGTTTAAACTTTAAACGACTCACCAATAAAAAATATAAATCACATAATCATACTAATCACATAAATCATAGTTCAGACAAATGACATACCAAGACATTCTATTCGAACAACAAGGTGCAATTACCATCATCACCTTAAACCGACCTGCATCATTAAATGCGTTAACACCATTAATGATACGCGAATTAAAATCTGCATTGAATAGTATTGCAGTAGATTCAAACTGCAAAGTAGTAATACTAAAAGGTGCAGGCAGAGCATTTTCTGCAGGTGTAGATTTGAAAGCCATGAATGAATCTTTGGTTGGCGGACAATTTACATCGCGAGATATCATTCAGGAAGGAAATGATATCGCACATTTATTAAGGACTATGCCACAACCTGCGATTGCGCAGATACATGGACATTGCTACACAGGCGCAACAGAACTAATGATGTTTTTTGATTTGATAATTGCTGCAGAAGATGCAAAAATTGGAGATACACATGCAAAATGGGGAATTATGCCAACTTGGGGCATGACGCAGCGTTTACCAAGATTAGTTGGTCTAATGAAAGCAAAAGAATTATCGTTTACTTGCAAACCAATAACAGGGAAAGAAGCAGAAAGAATCGGATTAGTAAATCGAGCAGTTCCTTTAGATGAATTGGATAAAACAGTTTTAGAATTGGCAAACGAAATACTTCAAAATTCTGCACAAACAATTGCTGCATTGAAACATTTATACAACGAAGGTATACACACTACTTTAGAAGAAGGATTAAAAATAGAAACGAATTATAAAGCTGAAATTACAGATAGGGCGGAATTTTTAAAAGAATTTGAAAAGAACAAGTAATTGTTTTTAATACTGCTTTAGGATTTTTCTGACTAAAATAAAGTCTTTAGATTCCATCGAC
>JANNVS010000019.1:0-6771 GCA_031414515.1 Sphingobacteriales bacterium
AATTTCTCCATGTACTCACTCATGTCTATTCTAATTAATGCTTCTTCTGTATCAAACATATATCTGGCTAATGCACGTGCTAATTCTGTTTTTCCTACGCCAGTTGGTCCTAAGAAAATAAATGTTCCAATTGGTTTTTTGGGGTCTTTTAAACCAACACGATTTCGCTGAATTGCTTTAGTAATTTTTGATACTGCTTCATCCTGGCCTACTACTTGCTTTTTCAAATCATCCGCCATTTGAACCAGTTTCTTACTTTCACTTTGAGCTACACGTTTTACAGGTATACCTGTCATCATTGCAACTACCTCAGCAATATCGTCCTCGTTCACAGGAAAGCGTTTTGTTTTTGCATCATCTTCCCAATCTTTTTTTGCTTGTTCTAATTGTTCCTGTAATCGTTTTTCAGTATCACGCAAACGAGCAGCTTCTTCATACCTTTGGTTTTTAACTACCTGATTTTTCTCTTCTTTTATATTTTCAATCTCCTGTTCTAACGTAGTTATATTTTCAGGAACATGAATATTTTTTAAATGAACACGAGCACCAACTTCGTCCATTACATCGATAGCTTTATCTGGTAAAAATCTATCTGTGATATAACGAGTACTTAATTGTACGCATGCTTTTATTGCTTCATCACTATAAGAAACACTGTGATAATCTTCATAATTAATTTTTAAATTAGTTAGAATTATCAACGTTTCTTCTGGACTAGGCGGATCAACGATTACCTTCTGAAATCTTCTGTCTAAAGCACCATCTTTTTCTATATATTGACGATACTCATCTAAAGTAGAAGCGCCAATACATTGTAATTCGCCTCGAGCTAATGCAGGTTTGAAAATATTTGATGCATCTAAGGAGCCAGTTGCGCCACCAGCACCAACAATCGTATGAATTTCATCAATAAATAAAATTACATCGCGATTTTTTTCCAATTCAGTCATAATGGCTTTCATTCGTTCTTCAAATTGTCCACGATATTTTGTTCCAGCTACTAATGCAGCCAAATCTAAAGAAACAACACGTTTGCCAAATAATACTCTAGATACCTTCTTTTGAATAATTCGTAATGCCAAACCTTCAACTATGGCTGTTTTTCCAACACCAGGCTCGCCAATTAAAATTGGATTATTCTTCTTTCGTCGAGATAAAATTTGTGAAACACGTTCTATTTCAGTTTCTCTTCCAACAATTGGATCCAACTTTCCTTCTTCCGCTAATCTTGTAATATCTCTACCAAAATTATCTAAAACAGGTGTATTAGATTTAGATACCGCCTTTTTGGCAGTTGGCTGTCCAGCACCACCTTGATTGCCAAAACCACGACGTTCGTCATCATCGCCTTCATCAAATGGTTCGTTTGGAATTTCTGATGTAAAATCTGTTAATTCTTTATCGTTATGCATGAAATCTAATTCTGCTCTGAAAACTTCATAGGTAACATCCCATTTACTGAGTAGTTGAGTTACTATATTTTCTTTATTCTTTAATATTGATAAAATCAAATGTTCGGTGCCAACAGTTTCTTGTTTCATTGATTTTGCTTCTAATAAAGTAATTTTTAATACTTTCTCAGCTTGTTTTGTTAAGGGTAAACTATTAACGTTACCAGGTATTGTTGTTACTCTGTCTTTAATTGCATCTTCTATTTTTTTACGGAATAGTGCAATGTCTATATCAAGTGAGCGCAATACTTTTATTGCCATGCCGTCGCCTTCACGAATTAAGCCAAGCAATAAATGTTCGATACCGATTTGGTCGTGTTTTAAACGAAGTGCTTCTTCTCGGCTAAACGAAATGACTTCTTTTACTTTTGGTGAAAATTTTGCTTCCATATACGTTGATTCACAAATTAGTTGCCAAATTATTAAACCTGACAGAGTTACTTAATTAAAAATAGAACGCTTTTTTTAATTTTTTAATTTTTTTTTGCACAATAAGTCAATATCTGAATATTATTAACAAAAAAGTGACAAAAAAGATTTCATAATCTATTTAGATGCAATTTTTACACAATTAGTTCTATTTTTGAGTAAAATATTTTTTTAGTAAAATTGTTCAAATTGTATAAAAATAAAAATTAATTATATGAAATTTAGCGTAGACAAACAAGATGGATTAGTAGTGTATGAGTTATTAGAAGAAAAATTAACCTCACTGAATGCACCAATTTTAAAATCAGAATTAGTTTTGGCAAATGCAGAAGGCTATAAAAATGTAGTAGTAGATTTAGACAAAGTAAAGTTTGTGGATTCTTCAGGGTTGAGTGCATTGCTTATAGGTCATCGTTTGTGTAAAGATGATAAAGGCATCTTTGCATTGTGTGGATTAAATGACAATGTAAAAAGTTTGATAAAAATTTCTCAGTTAGAAGATGTGTTGCATGTGTATTCTACACAACACGATGCAACAGGTGCTATTGATAAGAAGAAGAAAAAGTAAACCTTAACCTCTAAAGATGAACGCTTTATTAGAAGTCCCTTTAGGGATTTAGGGTTATTATATGAATTTCGACATCACTATATTAGGCAGCAATTCTGCTGTTTTTAATCACGGAAGACATCCTACTTCGCAAGTTGTAAACGTACAAAATGTACATTTTTTAGTGGATTGTGGTGAAGGTACACAGGAACGATTACACGAAAATAAAATCAAGTGGTTTAAGATTGATTATATTTTTATTTCGCATCTGCATGGCGATCATTACTACGGTTTGATAGGTTTGCTGACGACTTTTAATTTATTAAAGCGACCAAATAAACTCACGATTTTTGCACCAAAAGAATTAAAGAAGATTATTGATATTCAATTGAAAGCAAGTAATACCAAATTGAATTATGAATTGAAGTTTGTAACAACTAAAGATGACGATAAAAAACTTATTTTAGATTTGCCAGAATGTTCTGTGTATTCCATTTCGCTGAAACATAAATTGCCAACTACAGGTTTTTTATTTACAGAAAAAACAGAACCACGTTTATTAGATTTAGATAAACTGGCAAAATTTGATATTGCCATGTCTAATTATAAATTATTGAAGCATGGTGCTGATGTGAAAGATACGTCAGGCAAAAAAATAAAAAATAGTTTGGTAACTACTAAAGGAAAAACACCACGTAGTTATGCATTCATTTCAGATACAATGTATCATTTTCCATTAGTGAAAGTGATAAAGAATGTAGATTTATTATATCACGAAGCAACTTTTTTACATGAAGACTTAAAACGTGCAAAAGAAACACAACATTCTACTGCACTACAAGCAGCGCAAATTGCTAAGAAAGTAAATGCCAAGAAATTATTGTTAGGTCATTTTTCTTCGCGCTATATAGACCTTTCCGTTTTAGAAAACGAAGCGAAAACTGTTTTTAAGAATGTAGAGTTGGCGATTGAAGGTGAGGTTTTTAAGGTGTGATAATTATGGAGCATATTTCTTATTAAACTCTTTGATGATTTTATAAAGTTTTACTTTCTTGTCTTTTTCTACCTCAGCTTTTAATTCTTCATCTTCTTTTACCAAATCAAGAACATTTTCTTTTGTTACAGGAAGAATAGGGTTGTTTACTCGCTTTTTAAAGTAAGTAGTATAGGATTCAAAGTCTTCAGGAATCATAGCAAAGGTAAACACTAAATCGTCATTTGTGCGAAACAACCAACATGAATCATTTGGAATTCCAACAAAACCATAATCATCAAACTCTGCTTCAATTTCTTTAGTATCGTTTGGATAAATTTTTCTTGTTGTTTTCTCACCATTTCTATTTTCTGACAGAACTAAATAATGTTTTGATTCAGAAAAAATTATTCGAGATTTTAGTTTAATAATGCTATCATTCAAAAGTGTTACTTTTAAATGATATATTCTTGGTGAATAAGCACCTTGATTATTAAAGTAATGTATTGACATTTGATGATAGCTAAAATTCATTGGAATTCCACCTCCTTTTGGTATATAGGAAAATGAATTCCACTGCGCATTGGCAATGTGAATATTAAACATTGCAATTAAAATCAGAATAAAATTACGCTTCATATTGTTTTTAAAATTCATAAATTATCGTTTCTTCAAACCTAAACTTTCCAGTTTCTCTTCCAACGCTTTTTTGCTCATACCAATATCATCTGCTGTTTTAGAAGTATTCCAGCTGTTTTTATCTAATTTATTTTCGATAAAGCTACGCTCTACATAATCGTTGAGTTGTTGCAGGTTGGCAAATTTATCAAAGTCAATTCCTTTGTTTTCTGCTTTAGTACTTGGTCCTGAATAATCAATTACGTCTTGTTTGGTTATTGTTTTTTCGCTCATTATAACTAAGCGTTCCACTACATTTCGCAATTCACGAACATTACCTGTCCAGTTGCGTGACTGCAAACTTTCCAATGCATCGTTTTCTATTTTCTTTACTGGAATTCCGTAATCGCCGCAAATTTCATTTAAAAAATGATCAGCTAACACAGGAATATCATCTTTTCGGTCGTTCAGCGATGGCACGTGAATCAGTATCACACTTAAACGGTGATATAAGTCCATACGAAAACGATTTTCTTCTACTTCTTTTAATAAATCTTTATTAGTTGCAGCTACTACTCGAACATCAACTTTTTCTTCTTTATCACCGCCAACTTTAGTGATTTTATTTTCCTGCAATGCACGTAATACTTTTGCCTGTGCAGACAAACTCATATCGCCAATTTCATCTAAGAAAAGTGTTCCACCGTTTGCTTGTTCAAATTTTCCAATACGTTGTTTTATTGCTGACGTGAACGCACCTTTTTCGTGACCGAATAATTCGCTTTCAATTAATTCAGATGGAATTGCAGCGCAGTTTACTTCTATCAAAGGTCCGTTGGAACGATTGCTTTGTTCGTGTAACCAACGTGCAACCAATTCTTTTCCAGAACCGTTATCACCGGTAATTAAAACACGTGCTTCGGTTGGTGCTACTTTCGCAATCGTTTCTTTTATTTTTACAATTGGATTGGAATCACCAACTATATCTTTTGATTTTGCAATTTTCTTTTTTAAGATTTTTGTTTCTGTAACTAAAGAAACTTTATCCATCGCGTTTCGAACCGTAATTAATAAACGATTTAAGTCCGGTGGTTTTGGAATGTAATCGAATGCACCTTTTTTTACGGCTTCCACAGCAGTTTCAATATTTCCGTGACCAGATAAAACAATTACTGGCGTGTCAATGCCTTTTTGCTGCATTTCTGTCAAAACTTCGATGCCATCTTTCTTTGGCATCTTCACATCAAGAATGATTACATCGTAATTATTCTTTTCTATTTTTTCTAAACCGATTTCACCATCTTCAGCTTCTTCAATTTCATATTTTTCGTATTCTAAAATTTCTTTTAAAGTTCTGCGGATTGCTTTCTCATCATCAACAATTAAAATCTTCGGCATACAATAGTATTAAGTGGTAAGTAATAAGTTGTAAGTAACAAAATTTGTACCATAATTGAAAGTATAACTAAAGAAAAAATTATACTGAGGAAACGAAGTATTATTTTTTAAACATCGGTAAAGGCTTTAACGGATGCTGAAAGAGATTTTTTGTAAATAATCTTGTCAAAAAGAAATGAAAACCTTTGTATGGAAATTGTTTTTCAACTTGTTGTATAAATGCAGATGGAATTTCAAAATGAATCAACCCTAAAGAAACATCTGTCCAGTCTGCTTTGCGAAAAATTTCTACTGTGGTTTCAAAATTTCCTTTGTAAGAAGTTGTTTTATGATGATTATCTATCATCAACGAAATTTTATCAAACCAATTTTCTTTTTGAATTTGAATCAAATAATTTTTTGCTAAATCGATAGATGGTTGCAGATAATCAAACGTGTTGTTTGTCCAGATTCCAAAATCATGAAAAAATGCAGCAATCGCATATTTTTCTTCATCTTCATTTTTGCTTAAATACAAAGCGTAATTAAAAATGCGATACACATGGTTTTTGTATTTTTCAACATCATCACCAATTATTTCTTTGTAAGAATCAAAAAGTGTTTCGATAGTTGAATGCTGTTGTACAATATTATTTGCCATATATTTAAAAGCAAAAAGTAAAAGTAACAAGAGAAATTTTCTCACTAATTACTAATTACTAATTACTAGTTACTCAAAAAAACGCAGGCTCATAAGCCGAATTCTGTTTTAACTCTATCATTTATCTAGGCTTGCTATCACTAACAAGCTCTATCCATCTACCCACCAACTTTAGCGAGCAGCTATCAAGCGTTGGCTTACATGATGTTTCAGCGTTTGAGGTTTACCTGAACAATGCATTGCTGCAAAGTTTGTTTCACTACAGCATTACCTGTACTATTTTCTGTGGCACTTTCTCTTACCTTTCGGCAAAACAGCCGTTAGCTGTCAAACTGCTCTGTGCTGTTCGGACTTTCCTTACTAATTGCTTAGCACGATAGATCGACCTGCGTTGCAAAATTAAGAAATAAGAATTAAGAATTAAGAATTATTTCGATATATTACTCAAAAGCCATAACATTCACGCCTTCTGTATTGGATTTCCAATTGGTAGCGTGTAGTGTTCTGCCATTAAATGTCATCGTGATAGTTTGTTTGTTTGTAGTTGGAAAATAAATATCTGCG
This sequence comes from Sphingobacteriales bacterium, assembly GCA_031414515.1. Classification (GTDB taxonomy): domain Bacteria; phylum Bacteroidota; class Bacteroidia; order Chitinophagales; family JADIYW01; genus JADJSS01. The sequence goes on from JANNVS010000019.1 coordinate 6,621, forward strand.
CCTTTTAAAAATGGAAATGCATTGAATGCACTAATCGATGTCATATTGGTTACTTTATTTTTATTATCATCATAAGCAAACAAAGCAATTGTTGTATTTTCTTTTGAGCAGAAAGTATTTGTCGTTAATATATTTCCATCTAATTCTAATA
>JANNVS010000020.1:0-2058 GCA_031414515.1 Sphingobacteriales bacterium
GATACACTAAATGGTTCTGTAAAAATGAAGATGGATGAATTGCTTAAGAGATATGGTATTTATAGTATCCTTTCTTATAAAAATGAAGTGGAAGATTTTTTAAAGATTTCTGTCAAAATATTGCTTACTACATTCCAGACAGATATACAGAAGGCTATGGCATTTCATTTCAAGGAATTGATTTTGCTGCAGATAATAATATCAGTTTAATTATTGCATTAGATTGTGGTATAAAAGCAAATGATAAAGTAGATTATGCAAATGCAAAAAATATAGATTTTATTATTTGCGATCACCATTTACCTGGTGAAGTTTTGCCAAATGCGGTAGCTATTTTAGATCCAAAAAGAAATGATTGTTCTTATCCTTTTGATGAATTAAGTGGTTGCGGTATTGGTTTTAAATTAATACAAGCATACGCTATAAAAAATAATATTGATGTTGCAAAAGTATACGCACATTTAGATTTAGTTGCCGTAAGTATTGCATCTGATTTAGTACCTATTACTGGTGAGAACAGGATCTTAGCAAAGTTTGGTGTAGATAAAGTAAACGTCAATCCACGTGCAGGTTTTAAAGCATTAATGAGCGAATTAAAACTCACTAGAATACTTGATATTACTGATTTAGTTTTTATTATTGGACCACGTATAAATGCAGCCGGAAGAATTGCACATGGCTCAGAAGCAGTCACTTTATTAATTGAAGAAGATTACGAAAGAGCTATTGAAAAAACAAAAAAAATTCAACAAAACAATACGGATAGAAAAACGCTAGATAAAGACATTACAGAAGAAGCATTTTCGATGATTGACACCAACGATTTTTTAATTAATAAAAAAACAACAGTTTTATATCAAGAACACTGGCACAAAGGTGTAGTTGGAATTGTTGCATCGCGAATGATTGAAAAATATCACAGACCAACAATTATTTTAGCTTCTTCAAACGGACAAGCAGTTGGCTCTGGTCGTTCGGTGCCTGGTTTTGATTTACACAGTGCTATTGATGCGTGCAGCGAACATTTGGTGCAGTTTGGTGGTCACAAATACGCAGCAGGTTTAACCATTGAAATAAATAAAATTGATGACTTCACGAATGCGTTTGATAAAATTGTAAGCGAACGAATTTTAGATGAACAATTAATTCCTAAAATTGAAATTGATGCAGAAATTGAACTTTCAGATATCAATGAAAAATTTTATAATATTATGGAACAAATGGGTCCATTTGGCCCAGGAAATATGAGGCCTAACTTTGTTACAAAAGATGTCTACGATACTGGATACAGCAAAGTATTAAACGGAAATCATTTAAAACTAAATATCTTAAAAGACGGACAAGATCCGAGAAATGGTGTTGGTTTTGGAATGGGAAATTATATGAAAATAATGCAAGAAAATGAATCATTTGATATTTGCTATCAATTGTATGCAAATGTTTGGAACAACCAAACGAAGATTGAATTTAAGTTAAAGGATTTAAGATAATGTTTAGACAAGCTCAACAAATCAACAATCGTTGTTTCATTAGTTTATCGAAGTAAAATTGTCAAAATAAGAAATTAAACAACCATGATATTACGAACAGAACATTTAGTAAAAACTTATAATAGTCGGAAAGTAGTTGATAATGTTTCTATTCAAGTAAACCAAGGTGAAATAGTTGGATTGCTTGGTCCAAACGGTGCAGGAAAAACGACCACATTTTATATTACGGTTGGTTTGGTAACACCAAATGAAGGCAAAGTTTTTTTAAATGATAAAGATATTTCTAATGTGGCGATGTACAAACGAGCAAAGTTAGGTATTGGTTATTTGCCACAGGAAAATTCTGTTTTCAGAACCTTGAGTGTAGAAGATAACATTAGAGCAATTTTAGAATTTACGGATTTGAAAAAATCTGAACAGAAGGAAAAACTAGAAATTTTATTAGATGAATTTGGATTGAAGCATGTTCGCAAAACGGAAGGCAAACTATTATCTGGTGGTGAAAGGCGACGAACAGAAATTGCACGTGCCTTAGCATCTGATCCGAAATTTATTTTGTTAGATGAAC
>JANNVS010000021.1:0-4712 GCA_031414515.1 Sphingobacteriales bacterium
AAATTTGGAATAGAAGTGGTAACAGTTGCTCTTAGATTTGTTCCAAATTGCTCTGAAGCTGTAATGTTAAAGACAGCCCAATATCCTGCTGTAAAACCAATAAGTGTGCATGCAATATAGAAGTTTGTAATACTCTGTTTCCCAATTGTTAAATAAAATATGATTGAAAATATAGATAAAATTAGAAACAAGAAAATAGCCTTTTTCCTGCTTTTAATGTATTGACTTAATAAACCACTAGCTATATCACCTAAACATAAGCCTATATAATTATACATAATTGCTTTGGCAGGTAATGGAATTTCTGTCATACCCATAGCCTGACCCATTTCTTTAGAAAAGAAAACATATGAATTTATTGTATACCAAATTGGAATGCCAACGATTATTACACTAAAATATTTAGTAAAGGTTGACATATTTCTGAATATCTTAAAAATATTGCCTCTTGAAATATTTTCTTTTAGAGTAATTTGTTTATACATACCCGATTCTGCAACGCCTATACGCATGAAAAGAAGAACAATACCCATTCCACCACCTATATAATAATTTGTTCTCCAATCAAATAGATGTGAAAAACCACTGGCTACTACTGCGCCAATGACACCAACACTCGCGATAATTGTAGTACCTAATCCACGTTTTTCTTTACTCATACTTTCACTAACTAAAGTAACACCAGCTCCTAATTCTCCAGCCAAGCCAAATCCAGCGATGAATCGTAATATTTTATATTGTTCAACAGTAGTAATCATCCCATTTAATATATTGGCAATAGAATATAAAAAAATAGAGCCAAATAAAACGGATAATCTTCCTTTTTTATCTCCTAGGATTCCCCAGAAAATACCACCAATAAGCATTCCATACATTTGATAATTAAAAAGCATTTTTCCATAATAAGAAAGGTCTTCTGATGAGGTTATTCCTATACCTTGTAAACTTTGTACTCGAATTACACCGAATAAAACTAAATCATATACATCTACAAAATAACCTAATGCGGCTACTATAATTAATAGTGTTAATCCTTTTTGTTTTTTGTTATCGTTCATAATAAAGAGAATGAAAAATATATAATTAATTTTAGTTTATCTAAACACAATTGGCATTTATTAATTAGACCTTAAATTCTAGTTTCTGACTTTATTGCCATTTTAATAATTTCTATATAACTTTTTTTCAATAATCCGTGTTTATAAAATCCTCGTTCCTTTAATATCTTATGCATTCCAGGTGAATTATAAGATGGCATATTTTGTAAGAAATGATGTTCTAGATGGTAATTTACGTGTAAAGGTGCGAATAGAATTCGTTCTAAAAAATTAGCATAAGTAGTTCTGGTATTTTTATAAGGATCGTTAGTATCTTCTACAACACTATGTTCTGCGATAGAACGGATTCGTAAACTAAAATTGAAAGTTGTTAAATTGGCTCCAATCCATAATAGATACAAATAAGGTTTTCCAGAAGCGAATAAAATCAGAAACAAAAATAGATTTGAAAAAAATGGACCTCGCAAATTGTAATATGCATTCCTAAAAATTATTTTCCAAGGGCGATTCTCGATAGGAATTTTTTCTATTACATTTCCAAGGTTATATTTTATAAAACCAGTATGCATTGCGAGTAAGCCAAAATCTGCTTTAATACCAGTTAGTCCAATTATATCACGTACTAATTTGCGAATCATACTGGCTAATTTTGCTGGATAACCTATTACTAAATTAATATCAGGATCATCTGTAGTTCCTGTTGCTATGTGATGTTGGAAATGATAAGGCCTGTACTGTTCTACATTATTAAAAATAGGATAAGCGCCAAAAAAATTACCAATAATATCATTTAGTTTTTTGCTTTTGAATAATGAATAATGTGAAGCATCGTGCATAATAATTGCACAACCTAATTGTTTGCCGCCAATAATAAATAGTGCAATAATAATTGATAGAATTAAAATAATTTTATTAGATGTGAAATATGGAATCACACCAACTAATGTAAACGAAAATGCAATCCAGAACCAAACAGAAGCAACTTCAACAAAACCTTTCCAGTCAGATTTTTCGTGCAGTTTTTTTATTTCTTCTTTTGATAAATACAGATTGATAATTTGTTTGTACTTAAGCACCTGATGATTTTCAGGTTTTACTTTAAATTCAAATTTGTTGAACGTCATTGCCATAATATATAAAAAACTTTTTCAAACTAAAAAATCCTGCATGAATCCAATAGTTTCTTTTGGATACAAATTTAAACAAAAATGTCCGCCTTTTACCTGAAAGTAAGCTTCATCTGGTGGTGCAATTATTCTATCTGCTTTATCGTGGATGCGCAATGGATTTGGTAATGATGATGATATTTTTTCCCCATAATTCATTTCTATCATTAATGCCAGTTCATTATCTGTAAAATTATCAAAATTATCCATAATCTTTGACTGGATTTCTTTGTCTCTTTCATCGTTTATTTTACTCAGTAAAAAATTCTTTAAAAAATTTGTTTTAATTAATCCTGTTAATGCAGCAATAAGTGTTATCCTTGGAAATTGAGGCACAATGTGCATTACTTTTTTGGTGTCATTGAATGAACCTATCATGCAAATTTCAGTTTCAATTAATTCGCGAATCTGAAATGAAAAATAGCCACCCATAGAATGACCAATAAGTTTGTCTTCTTTCTTAATATTATAATGTTTGATAAGTTGCCGTGAAAACTGTTTTACCGTTATCAATGGAAATTGAAATTTATCTAAAACTGGCCTGTAATCAACATGCATAAATTCATATCCTTTTATTAGTGGAATGATTTCGTTAAAGCAAAAAGCATCTTCACCAAAACCAGGCAACAGAAATAAACGTTTTTTCATTTTGTGAAAATAATAAATCTTTATTGCATTTAAATGATAATTTATTCTACTTATCACTTGTTACTAATTACTTATCACTTTTTCGTATTTTTGTACCATGTCAACACTACGTTTGCCTGCAGAATGGGAACAACAAGATGCGATTCAGATTGCTTTTCCAAGCAAACAATCCGATTGGATAGATTATTGGAATGAAGTAATTCCTTGTTATGTCAATATCATTAAAGTGATTTCATCATTTCAACATTTAATTATTGTGTGTGATGATGAAGTAGAGTTAAAATCTTATTTACAAGATTTTGATTTCTCTACCATTCACATTTTTGAAATTTCAACAAATGATACTTGGGCACGTGACCATGCAGCAATTACTGTGCAAGATGGAAATGATTTTTTAATTTATGATTTTATGTTCAATGGTTGGGGTTTGAAATTCGATGCAGATAAAGATAATTTGATTACACAAAAGCTTTGGAATAAAGGAATTTATAATTCTAAACAACTAATAAATATTGATCTAGTCTTAGAAGGTGGCAGTATTGAAAGCGATGGTAAAGGTACATTATTAACGACTTCTAATTGTTTGTTATCACCAAACAGAAATCCACATTTTTCAAAATATGATATTGGAAATAAACTGATTGATTTATTTGGATTGAAAAGAGTGTTGTGGTTAGAAAACGGACATTTATTAGGTGATGATACCGATGCACATATTGATACTGTGGTGCGTTTTTGTAACTCAACAACTATAGCTTATGTTCAATGTACAGATGAAAATGAAGTACATTATACGGATTTAAAAAAAATGGAAAATGAGCTGAAACAATTTAAAACATTGGATAATCAGCCGTATCAGCTCATTCCGTTGCCAATGGCAGATGCTATTTTTGCACCAGACGACAATAGAAGATTGCCTGCAACGTATGCTAATTTTCTAATCATGAATGAAGTAGTCTTGATGCCAACATATAATGTAGTTCAAGATGCTTTATCGTTAGTTCAATTACAAAAAGCATTTCCTTCAAAAAAAGTAATAGGAATTGATTGTAAGGCTTTACTTTTACAGCATGGTTCACTGCATTGCATTACAATGCAGTATCCGAGAGGTTCAATCGGGTTATAAGTTTTTAGATTTTTAAATCAGTTTAATCAAAATAAATCAGTTAAATCTGCGCTTATGAAAGTAGGAATAGTACAGCAATCAAATTCCAAAGATATTCAATCTAATATTGCAAAATCTTTAAAAGGTATTGAAGCATGCAAACAACAAGGTGCTGAATTGGTAGTGTTGCAAGAATTGCATTGTGGTATTTATTTTTGCCAGGCAGAAGAAACGGAATTATTTAATCTAGCAGAAACTATACCTGGAGAATCCAGTCAGATTTTTTCTGAATCTGCAAAAAAAAATGAGATAGTATTGGTGACATCTTTATTTGAGAAACGTGCGGCTGGAATTTATCATAATACTTCTGTTGTTTTTGAGAAAGACGGTTCTATTGTAGGTAAATATAGAAAAATGCATATTCCAGATGATCCAGCGTACTATGAGAAATTTTATTTTACACCAGGTGATTTAGGATTTAAACCCATTCAAACATCAATAGGAAAATTAGGAGTCTTGGTTTGCTGGGACCAGTGGTATCCAGAAGCAGCGCGATTAATGGCATTGAATGGCGCAGAAATCTTAATTTATCCAACTGCTATTGGTTGGGAAAGTTCTGATTCCCAAGAAGAAAAAGAAAGACAATTTGACGCCTGGCAAACTGTTCAACGCGGTCATGCAATAGCTAATGGATTGCCTGTAGTAGCTGTAAATAGGGTGGGATTGGAGCCTGAC
>JANNVS010000022.1:0-1995 GCA_031414515.1 Sphingobacteriales bacterium
CACAAAGTTTATATCTTCGTTCAGCGTCTTGTGTCGGGGACAGGACGCGGCTTCGGAAGCGCACCACTGAAGAAACACAAACGTTATGTGCCATTTTCGGACGAGCCATAAACCGACAAATAATCAATGACAGAAATAGACATTTTAAAATTTGCTTTAAACCAATTTGCTGACTTAACAGCGGACGACTTTAAACTTTCGACTACTTTTTGGCAACAGAAGGAATATAAAAAAGGTGAATATTACAACCAACAGAAATCAGTTTGTAAGTATTTAGGCTTTATAACCAATGGTGTTTTTCGTTCTTACATTATTGACAACAAGACGAATGAAGAAAAAAATGTTTTTTTGTATTCAAAAAATCAATTTGTTGTAACATTTAAGAGTTTTATAAATCAAATTCCTTGCGACTATCACACACAAGCTATGACAGATGCTTCGGTAATTTACATCCACATTACTGACTTACTCTCACTTTATAAACAATCGCATAAATGGGAAACATTTGGTCGACTATTAGCACAAGAAGCCTTTAATGTATCAATTAGACGAACTGAGAGCTTTATTTTCCATACACCCGAAGAGCGCTATTTAGATTTGATAAAGTATCACCCCGACATTTTCAATAATATTCCGTTGTATCATATTTCGTCATATCTGGGCATTCAAGGACCCTCTTTAAGTCGTATCAGAAAAAGAATTTCAGGTAAGTGACCCGATTTTAACTTAGGTTAAAATTTAACTGAAAGAGTAATTGGACTTTTGCTGAATGAAAACAAAAAGCAAAATCCTATTATCAGTTTTGATGTGCTTGACACTACAAACGAATTCCTTTTCACAAAATTTAAACAACGAAAAAATGACAAAATCAAAAACAATCGTATTCGTACACGGACTATTTGTAAACCCAGAAAGTTGGGCAGAATGGAAAACTTATTTTGAAACAAAGGGGTATAAATGCTATACACCTGCAAATCCTTTTCACGAAGGCAATCCAACAGATTTAAGAAAACAAATTAATCCAAATTTAGCAAAAGTAAACTTTGAAGATGTTGTAAACAACATTGTAAAGTTGATTGACACCTTACCCGAAAAGCCAATCGTTATTGGCCATTCATTAGCTGGTTTGGTAGTGCAAAAATTAGTTTCCATGGACAAAGTAGCAGCAGGGATTTGCATTGATGGAGCACCTCCAAAAGGAATTGTTACTACAAAATGGAGTTTTTGGAAAGTTAACGGTTCTGTTGTAAGCCCGTTCAAAGGGAATTCGGTTTTTGAACCGACTAAAAAATGGTTTCACTATGCATTTTGCAACACAATGACAAGAGAAGAATCCGACAAAGTGTTTGACAAATATGCAGTTCCTGAAAGCAGAAACATCCCGAGAGGAACATTAAAAGGTTTTGCAAAGATTGACCTTAAGAAACCACACAAACCATTACTTTTTATTGCAGGAGAGAAAGACCATTGTGTGCCTGCATCATTGAACCTCAAAAATTTCAATGCATATAAAGACACTTCTAGCATAAAAGAATTTAGAGAGTTCAAAGGTCGTGGACACTTCATTTGCGGAGAACCAAACTGGCAAGAGGTAGCAGACTATATTTTGAATTGGTTGAAATAGGAAGGGAAAAAACGGCACATAACAAAATGTTTCTGCAATGGTGCGGTGACGTGTAAGCTATAAGTTTATATCTTCGTTCCACGTTTAGTTTCGTGGGACAGGACACGGCTTCGGAAGCGCACCACTGCAGAAACACAAACGTTGCCAGCCATAGGGTCGGGACAAATTAGCTTTCAAACAAAACGACCGACTCCCTACTAACAAAGATTCCCCACGTGGACTAATACGCGACTCGCAAGACGGTTGACAAACGACCGACCCAAACATGGGACTGAGTAAAAAATAATACAGCCGACCCTTCGCTTTTTTAAAAAGATTCTACTCCGAAGACCCCGCTTCATTTGGCACATGCCATAGCCGCGCAAACCCAG
>JANNVS010000023.1:0-8020 GCA_031414515.1 Sphingobacteriales bacterium
AGTGGTTTGTGGCACGGTGCCAACTGGCCTATGGTACTTTCATTTACTATGGTTGGCGTGTTTATGGCAATCAGATATTGGTGGCAAGCCAACGTAGTGCGTGTTATAAAACCAAGTAATAGCTATCGCCTCTTTGATAAATATTTTCCTGATTGGATGCACAGTATCGTTACGATATTTTTGTTCTTATTTTGTTTTTTATTATTTAGAGTACATACAGCACAAGTCGCAATAAATCATGCGCATGCAAATACATTTGTAGAATGGACAACCATAGCAAAAGAGATTTATGGTAATTTATTAAAATTGCATACTGCTGGTTATTTTCATCAATGGATGATGCACCAAGGAATTATACAATTTGTAGTTGGCGTCTTTTTTATTCTTGTTTTATTTTTTACTGAAGCAATTATTGGCGACACAAAAATTGAAACTATAGTTTTATCTAAAAATAAAATACAGCGTTGGACAATATATATTTTATTAGTAGTAAGTATTGTTTGGTTTGGAATTTTTAAAAATACATCGTTCGTCTATTTTCAATATTAAAAAATGCTGAAAAAAGTTATAAAAAATATCATTTTCATTTCTGTCATTTTATTGATACTTTCATCAATAGTTCGGTATTTTATGCCATTTTATTGGGGCGATTCTGTGCAAACAGTGAAATACGAATACTATAAAAAGAATGCAGAACAATATAATGCGGTTTTTCTCGGTGGTAGTTTAGAATATCGACATATTGACCCAGCTGTTATTGATAGTGTTGCAAAGATGAATGACCTTGATTTGCATTCTTTCAATTTAGGAATTGATGGTCACGGAATCATACAGCAAATGAGTGATTTAGATGGCTTGTTAAGAATTAAAAACCTGAATCTGAAATACATTTTCCTAAGCATTAGCAGTGAACCTTATTTTTTTAAATCCAATTTACATACACCAAAATGGGTTTCTTGGCATACTGCAAACTCTACTTACAGAGCTCTAAGTATAATTCCATCATTAAAAGATCCTGCAAAATTTAAAACAAAGTTTGCAGGACATTATGTTTTCAGTTGGTTAGAAAATCTGATGAATATTGGTACTGTACCTGATATGCTAAAATATTATTTTGATAAATCGAATTTAGATATTAGTTATAACGGCAAAAATAAAAATGGTTTTTATCCATATGATTACGAAGAAACACATTTGTTTATGGAATACAAATGGGAAGACACATTGCTTTTACAGTCGAGAAAGAGATTTGAGAAAGGCGATGTATATTCAGACACATTGAATAAACAAATACTAAATTCGTTTACAAGTTATAAAGGCACAGAAAAACCAAATGATGCCATGGTGAAATTATGTATAGATGCATATAAAAAATGTGCAAAACGTGGCATACAAGTATTTTTTATGTTACCACCAAAAGCCAGAACTAACTATAGTTTATTACTGCCAGTATTTAACGCAATGCCTGAAGGTTCGAAAATTGAAGTTGCTGATATTAGAAAATATCCAAAATTTTATACTACAGAATACGGTTATAATTTCCATCATCTGAATTATAAAGGTGCGAAATTATTAAGTAATGAAATGGCGAAGCAAATTGTACCATTGATAAAAGCAAAACAGGATTCTATTTAATTGTTGCAGCCAATTTTTCTAAAGATATTTCATAAAGATTCATCTCAAAAATTTTATTGCTGCATACACAACAAGCATAGTCATTTTCTATTTCAATAGATTGAAAATAAAATTCTTTATTATCGCAATACACACTGTTTTTTATTTTATAGTCTTTATGCGTTTCAGATAAAATCTCTACACCGCGTCCATCGCATTTTATGGCACTTTCTTTTATCGTCCATAAATCAAGGAATGTTTGTAATGTTATTGCTGACGATTGTATTTCATTCCATTCATTGTCATCAAAATATTTTCTAAACAAATTAACGTTTAGCTTTCTTTGTTTTTCAATATCAACTCCAACTTTTGCATTTGCAACTATAGCAACAATAATATATTCGCCTGAATGTGAAATATTAAAATCAATTTCGTCATTTATAAAAGGTCTGTCTTTTGCACCAATTTGAATATCGTGTAATGAATAACTAAGATTTAATTTTTGAAACCCATATTGTAAAAGCACTTTTCCTAATAAAGAAGCTTGTGCACTTTCCCAGTGTTTATAGACATTTATATCTTTTTGAAATTCGTTTGGTAATTGCAATAATAATTGCTGAAAGATCTCATTAGTTAATTTTTCTGATTGTTTGATGTAGTAAATATGTATATAGTTATTTTCCAAGATGCACTTTCGATTTAATATATTTTACGACTTCTTCATTTTCATACATAAAAAAATGTCCTCCTTCAAAAGATTGTATTTCAAAATCTACAGAAAAGAATTTTCGCCAACCTTCCAATTTTTCTAATGATAGATTTCTTACATCTTTATCGCCAAATAAGATGGATGTTGGAATATCTATTGGTGCTATATTTTCAAATGATTCATTGAAATGTTGTAGTAATTCAAAATCACTTCGCAAAATAGGTTCGTAAAATTCTTTTAATTCTTTATGTGCTAATAATTGTTCAGGTACACCATCGTATTGTTGTACCACTTTCCAAAAATCATCAGAAGAAATACCAATTATATTAGGTTCGTTTTTATACGCATCAGGACTTAAACGTGAAGCTAAAAATAAATGTTTCGGTAAATTCATATTTTCTTTCTGTAATTTATGTGTTAACAAAAATGCAATAATTGAACCCATGCTATTGCCAATAATAAAATATTCATCAGGCAATTTTTTTATTAATTGCGCATAAATATCATTTACTGCTTCTTCTAAACTAGTTACAAATGATTCTGAAATTCTATCGCTTCGGCCAGGTAATTCAAATGCAATACTTTCTAATTCAGGCAATAGATTTTGTTGCATATTTCTATACGCATATTTGTCGCCACCTGCATGATGTAATAGAATTGCTTTCATAGAAAGTTGACAGTTTGCAATTATTTAGTTGACAAAAATAGCTAATTGTAAATTCATATTTTGTCAACTGTCAACTTATTTTACACTTGGCAATTTCTTATCTATCTTTTTAAACCAACGCAGCAATGCATTATCTTCCGGTTTTATTTCGTGCCAGTCGCCTGTGTGCGTGTGTTCCATTTCCTGGTTGAACATAATATCAGCCATCGTAATCGCTTGTGTAGTATCAATTTCGCCACCACCATAATAAGTGTCAATCAAATACTGATGCAATTCTTTTGGTGTATTGTGCAAATGAATAATTTCCATTTTTAATTCTGAACCGATATGTTTTTCCAACAAACTTAAAAACTCACCACTCATCATACTGTCAAATCCTTGCTCACGATACGGTTTATTAATATCCACTTTTTGTCCTGCTTCTAATCCTAAAACTTTTGCTGCTTCAATTTGCATGTAAGCTAATAAAGTTTCTCGTGTTGCATTTGGTCGATGGTAGATTGACGATGGTCGACGGCTTTCTTTAGATTCTATCGACTGTGGACTATCGACTATTGAACTTTTACCAAACACCGGATTTTGCCAATATACTTTCCAGTTCCAGCCGTAGGTTGGCAAAGACACACGGTTTATTTTTTTATTTTGATAGAACTGATTCCAATCAATAGAAATTCCTGCGCAATAGATTTGTTGTAATGTTTTGTGAAAATACAGAACATCATCTTCCTCTTTTTTTGCTGATGATAACCATAGTGCATTTGCATTGGTATTGGTTTTTTTTGCTAAACTTACTAAAACAGGATTCGGTCCAACTTCTACATAAACATCAATATTCAATTTGTTTTGTAAATATTCAATCCCATTTGAAAACTGCACTGCATTACGAATATGATTGGCAAAGTATTCAGCATTTAATTCTTCTTTAGTAATTTCTTTTCCTGTAAGATTGGAAATAACTGGAATTATTGGTTGTTTGAAAGAAAATTGTTTTGCAAACTCAGTAAATTTTTCCAAAATCGGTTCCATTAAACGCGAATGAAATGCGTGTGATACATTTAATGCAATTGCTTTTATTTTATGTTCTAGTAATTTTTCTACAAATGCTGCAACATCTTCTTTCTTTCCAGAAATAGTACAATTTTTTATTGAATTTACAGCTGCTAAATCAACGTTAGAACCATGCAGCAACGGTTTTAAATTTTCTTCATTGCAAAATACAGAAGCCATGCTACCTTCATTTGTTGGCAATGAGTTCATTAAGGCTGCGCGTGCAATAACTAATTTTAATGCATCTTGTAATTCGATTGCGTTTGCAATAGTTAGTGCCACTAGTTCGCCAATGCTATGACCAATTAATGCTGATGGCTTCACACCAAAACTCATCCATAGTTTTGACAAAGCATATTCTATTACAAATAAAGCAGGTTGCGTATATTTTGTTTGATGAATTAGATTTTTATCAATTGTTTCACTCCATAAAATATCTTTTATAGAATGCTCAAGATTTGATTTCATTATTTCATCGCATTCATCTATTGCATTTTTAAAAACATCAAAGGTTGTGTAATAATTTTTACACATTCCAAAATACTGCGCGCCTTGTCCTGTAAATAAAAAAGCAATTGAAGTATTTCTGTTTAATTCGGGATTGGAAACAACATATTTTTCTGACTTTATATCTTGGACAAAATCATTCAAACCATGAATAATTGCTTGCTTATCATTCACTACGATAGCTAAATTATAGTCGAATTTATTTTTATGTTTTTGTAATGTATAACAAATTTCAGTCAATGAATTTTCTTGCCAATCGTTTTCAACTAAATATTTCTGAGCTGTATTTTTTAAGGCTGTTGTATCTTTTGCACTCAACACAAAAAGATAAAGCGCATTAATTTCATCGCTTTTAGTTTTTGGGTTTGGTTCTTCAAAAATCATATGCACATTCGTTCCGCTATATCCTGAAAGATTAATCGCTGCACGCAATAGTTTGCCATCTTCGTTTTTCCAGTCAATCGCTTCTGTTGCAACTTTCGCATTTATCTTATTCCATTCAACATCTTCGTTTAACTCAGCAATGTTTATTTGCGCAGGAATTTTTTTATGCTTAATAATTTCAATCACCTTAAACAACATCGGCATACCTGTACCAGCTTCCAAATGACCAATGTTTGCTTTCACCGAGCCAATATAAATCGGCTTTTTTCTGCCTTTATAACCTTCGTGAATTGCCTGTATTTCCAAGGCATCCGTAAAACGATTGCCAATTCCATGTGCTTCCACATAATCAATATCGTCTACCGTAAGGTTGGCATTTTTTAATGCTTCTTTTATGGTTTCAATTTGTATTTCAGGATTTGGTGCGGTGAAACCATTGCTTTTGCCGTTATGTTTTACAGCAGAACCTTTTATAATGATTGCAATATTATCGTTGTCTTTCTCAGCATCGCTTTGTCGTTTTAAAACCACAACACCACAACCTTCGCCACGCACATAACCATCTGCATCGTTTGCAAATGCTTTGCATGCATCGTTTGGTGAAAGCGAACCTAATTTAGACAAACCAACAAAAGGTTCTGGTGTCAATAATAAATTTGCTGAAGCAACGATAGCTAAATCAGTCACTTTTTTATTCAACTCTTCGTTAGCTAAATGAACAGCTAACAAAGACGAAGCACAAGCTGCATCGAGTGCATAACTAGTGCCTTTCAAATCATATAAATATGAAACTCTGCCACATGCTGTTCCGAATGGCATGCCTGTAGTGTCATATAAGTCTACTGTTTCGAGATTTCCGCTACGGAAACGTGCTTGTATATAATCGGAATTTCCAAGTGCAATATATACGCCAGTATTTGTTCCTTTTAAGTTATCTGATGCAATGCCTGCGTTTTCTAATGCTTCGTACACCACTTCTAAAATCATGCGTTGCAGCGGATCAATAGATTTTGCTTCGCGTGGTGAAATGCCAAAAAAATCTGCATCGAATGCGCGAACATCATTGTTTAAAAATGCACCAAATTTTGAAATTGTTTTTCCTGCAACAGAAACGTCTGCGTTATAAATTTCATCTACATTAAATCTGTCATTCGGAATTTTTGTGATTACAGATTTTTGTGCTTCTAATAAATTCCATAATTTTTTTGTAGATGTAATATTTCCTGCGAGTCGAACGCCTGTTCCTATGATGGCAATTGGCTCGTTTGATACAATTGTATTTTCCTTAGCTGTTGCTAATTCTGCTTCTAATTTTTTTATTTTGATAAGAGACTTTTGAAGTATCTCTTGCATTTGTTGTAGTTGTTCGCTCATCTTTCCTATAGTCTAATTAGTTGACAGATTTCTCCTGCGTCGAAATGACGTTATTAATCAACCTTACTATTCAATTCTTTCATTAATTCTTCTAAAGATAAATTTTTCACTTCATATTCTATATCGTTTTTTATTGGTTGAAGTATTGTTGCAATTGATTCTTCTTTTTCAGAAAATTGCACTACAATGTTTAATTCATTGGCAATAAAATCAGAAAATTTCTGAACGGTTGGATATTGCCAAACCGCTGTTACATTTATCGACAAACTAAAATCATCTTGTAATTTATTTTTCAGTTGCAAAGCATGCAATGAATCCACACCTAAAGCTTTAAATGTTTCATCTTCTTTAATTTTTGAAACTGATAATTTCGTAGCTGATGAAATATGTTGTTTAATTCTGTCTTTGATGTGTTTTTTATAATCATCTATGGTAGCAAATGTTGGTTTATCAGATGTTGACACAATACTTGTATCTACTATTTGATTTACAACTTTGCTATAAAAATTATTTTTTAAAACGGTGTGATTGAATTGGGACCATTTCGTAAAATCAATTTCCATTACCATTATTTGCGTAGCATCACTCAAAAACAAAGTATCGAAATAAGCATTCAATTCATTTGGCTGAATTGCGATCACGCCTTGTTCTGCTAATCTATCTGCACGATTTTCCTGGCGCGCTGCCAAACCAATTTCTGCAATCGTTCCAAAATTTATTGATAGTGCATTTAAATTATTGGCTTTTCTGAAATGTGCCAAACTGTCCATAAATGTATTGGCTGCATTGTAATTAGATTGTCCTGCAGAACCAACAATTCCTGCTGCTGATGAATACAATACAAAGAAATCCAAGTCTATATTTTGTGTTAACTGATGCAAATTCCACGCACCAATTGCTTTGGTATTAATAACATTTTCAAATTGCGCTTTGGTCAGATTGTCAAAAGTGCCATCGTCTAAAATTCCTGCTGCATAAAAAATACCAGCAATATTATTTATAGACAAAAGCGTATTTTTCGTTGCATCTGTGTTTGTTACATCTACTTTTATGTCTTGTAAGTTAATACCATCGTTTTTGTATTTCTCAAATAACGTTTTTGTTTTATTTCTCGCACCACTTCTGCTCAACACTAAAATATTTTTTGCTTTATTTTCTACTAACCAGTTTACTGTTGACAAACCCAAACCGCTGGTGCCGCCAACCACAACGTAGGTTTTGTAAGCATAAATCTGTATTGATTTATCTAACGCATCTGCATTTTTCTCTATTGTTGACGTATATACAACTTGGTTTCTAACGGCAATTTCTTTGTATTTATTATCAGCAAAAACTAAACCTGTTATTTGATTAATTTCTTCGTCTTTTATTTCATTAGAAATATCGAGTTGTTGAAAATTAATTTCTTCATGTTCATTTTCCAAAGTACGCAACACACCTGTAAGCATCGCTGCATTGAGGTTTGCATTTTTATCTTCTTTAAAAAGAAAACTACCGTTCGTCACTACACAAATTTTCGGATGTTGATTCGTTGCATTAAAATGATTAATTAATTTTTGCAACGATAAAATTCCGCATTCTAAATAAAAACTAAAGCTAGCTTCTTTGTAAAAGCTGCGCATGTGAATTACGACATCAGCTTTGATATTATCCAGACTATCATTCAAATCAATACTTGTAACTTTACAGCCTTTTTGTCTTAATGCATTTTCAACAAC
>JANNVS010000024.1:0-3904 GCA_031414515.1 Sphingobacteriales bacterium
TTTGGGATTTTGGCGATGGCTCTACACCATCTACAAGACCCAATCCAACGCATGTATATACTGCAGTTGGAGTATATACAGTAAAATTAATTGTGGCGAATAGTCGTCCTTGTGTAGATTCTATAGAAAAGCAAATTAGTGTTACTGTAAAACCAACCGCAGCGTTTAGTGTCGTAAACCCTAAAGTATGTGAGCAAGAACCAACGGTGCTTTTAAATACTTCAACTAATGCGTCAACGTATTTATGGTATTTAGGAAATGGAGAAACCTCCACACAAGGTGGATTGAGTTATACTTATCCAAATCCTGGAATTTATAATGTTGTGTTGACGGCTGTAAATGGCGATTGTCGCGATAGTATTACTAAAGTTGCTGCGGTAGAAATTTATCCAAAACCAATAGCAGATTTTTTATATGAATTTACAGGAAACGGATTTAATGCACCTGTTGAATTTACGAATATTACCGTAAACGGTATTAGTTATTTTTGGAATTTTGGTGATAATGATACTTCTGTTGTAAAAGATCCATCGCACCAATATAGTGGCGAAGGTCCTTACAGAGTAACCCTTTTTGCCGAAAGCAATAAAGGTTGCAAAGACACCGTTTCGCATCCGCTTGGTGTAGATTATACAGGACAATTATATGTACCGAATGTATTTTCGCCAGAAGTTGGTGTTGGCGAATCAGCTATATGGAAACCAAAAGGATTGGCAATGAAAGAATACCTTGTGGAGGTTTTCTCTACGTACGGACAATTACTTTGGGAAAGCAATGCTTTAGAAAACGGACAACCTGTGGAAGGCTGGGACGGCAGATGGAAAGGAACGATACTACCGCAAGATGTTTATGTTTGGAAGATACGCGCCATCTTCACCGACGGCAAAGCTTGGGAAGGAATGAAAGATCCGAAGACAGGTAAAAAAGCTGTGATGGGTTCGGTGGTTTTGTTGAGATAGAATTAACGGCTTGTGAGCAAGCCTTCGTTGCGACTTTTGTTTAATATAAATTCCGCAACAAGAGGCGAGTGATCGCTTAAATGGTTCCAGTTTTCAAACGGTTCAATACTCATGCATTTTAGACTTTCAACTAATTTGGTGGAAGCAAAACAATAATCAATATGATATGGTTTGGCTAAGTTTCTATGAAGGTGAAAGGTTGGACACGATTCTTTTCCTTGAAGCTCATTTGTATACTTGTGGTACAAACTGTAAATTCCGATTTCTTCCAATTCTCGAACAATATCAGAATGATTCCACCACCGATCCCATTCGTCCCAAATTACATTGCTATTAAAATCTCCAATTATAATAGAGTTATTTAAACTCTGCTTGTTGATTTGTAAATATTTCCAGAATTGACCGATATAGCCAAAGTTTGGAGATTTATTTTGATGTGTCCAGACGCCGAGTAGTTGAGTTTCTCCATTTACTAGACAAGGTAAAAAGTGTTTAACTTTATGGTCTTTATAATTATCTGACCAATCCAATAATTTTAAATCAATGTCTGCTTTAGCGAAAATTCCCAATCCCTTGTTTTTGGAATCGCCAATCCAAAAATAGTTATTTGCCCATTGAATGTAATTGTGATCTTTTGTTTCTGCTGGATTTTCACATTCTTGAATAATTAATAAATCAGCATTTAAATCAATTAAATGCTCAAATTTCTTTCTGAATGCGCCATTACAATTCCAAGTGATAATCTTCATGTATTTCGATATATTGTTCTGACTTATGTGACTCGGCAGTTGCACATAACGTTTCGCGCATAGATCTTGTGGCGGTAAAACAAACTGAGTTCTTTCCGCTAAGATAAAGTTTTTTCGAAACGAAAAACGTAAACGTACCAAAATCCAGCCATAAGATTTATGCGCTGTTAACAGCAGGGCTTTTTAGTGATAAATTCTTTTTATCAAGCGAAAAATATCTCTCTTTGATAACGTTAAAATGATGAAGTTGATGCCCAATAATATTGAATCCCATTGCTAAAACCGACATTTTGTAATTATAGAACTTGCAGTTTGTTTCTAAAATTTGAAGGTTAAATGAGTTAAACATTGCTTTTGTAGCAATACGGACTGCTCGTAGTTCGGCAATTAATTGTTCTATAGGCAATTCATCAGCATTTGAATTTTCCGCCATAAGTTGGTCTTCATGTCCAACTGGCACTGTTCCTTCTTGCCGAGCAAATAGAATTGTTCTGTAACACCAAATACGTTCCCAATCTATCAAATGTTGAATTATTTTATTGACTGACCATTTGCCGTCTTCATAAACCTTTAATCCAATTCTATTCAGTTGCTTAATGTCGACATCATCAATTTGCTTCAAACTATTGTTAAATGATTCTGCAAGTTCGATATCCTCGTTCAAATTGATATAGTATTCAAAATATTCAGGGAATTCCTTGATGTCTGATTTTTTCATAATTGATATTTATTATTTGTTAGATTCTTGAGTCTGCGACAGTCTTGCTGCTAACTCTCAAATATACGTAACTCAATTATGAAAATATGTGCCAACCGAATTGAATCCGTTATTTCGACGTTAGAAGAAATCCCGAACATGTATTGCACTTATGAACAAAACGGTCGTTCTAATTCGTATCGTGATTCCTCTCTGCGTTCGGAATTATTTTGTGCCTTTTGGGGTTATATTTTTAAAATGCAACTTATGAAATCATGTTAATCAAACAAATCATGGTTCAGACAAAATAAAAAGCCGCTTGCTTTTATACAAACGGCTTCAATTATGTTTCTCGACTTGAAATTTTTATATCAAGTCAAAACGATCAAGGTTCATCACTTTGTTCCATGCAGCAATAAAATCTTTTACAAATTTCTCTTTAGAATCGCTACTGGCATAAATTTCTGCTATTGCACGTAATTCAGAATTAGAACCAAAAACCAAGTCTGCACGAGTTGCTGTCCATTTTGGTTCACCACTTAAACGATTGGAACCTACAAATATTTCACCAGCATCTGTTGTTGCTTTCCAGGTTGTACCTAAATCTAATAAATTCACAAAGAAATCATTGCTCAACGATTCTGGATTATTTGTAAATACACCGTGTTTAGATCTATCGTAGTTTGTATTTAAAACCCTTAAACCACCAATTAAAACGGTCATTTCAGGAGCTGTTAAAGTTAGTAATTGAGCTTTGTCTATTAACAATTCCTCAGTAACAGAAGCACAGGCTGCATTTTTATAATTTCTAAAGCCATCTGCTTTTGGTTCTAATACTGCAAATGAATCTATATCTGTTTGTTCTAATGTTGCATCACCTCTTCCAGCTGTAAATGGAATTTTTATGTTATTGCCACTTGCTTTTTCAATTGCTGCACATCCACCTAAAACAATTAAATCTGCTAAAGAAACCGACTTAGAAAATTCTTTTTGTATGGATTCTAGTGCTGATAAAACGTCTTTTAATTGTGTTGGATTGTTGGCTTCCCAATTGTTTTGTGGTGCAAAACGAATACGTGCACCATTAGCACCACCACGTTTATCAGAACCTCTAAATGTAGAAGCCGAAGCCCAAGCGGTAGAAACTAATTGTGCAACAGATAAACCACTTGCCAATATTTTTTCTTTTAAAGATGCAATATCTGAATCGTTTAGTTCATTCTTTATAGTTGGAATTGGATCTTGCCAAATTAATACCTCAGAAGGAACTTCTGCACCTAGATAACGTGCAACTGGTCCCATATCGCGATGTGTTAATTTATACCAAGCCCTTGCAAATGCATCTGCAAATGCATCAAAATCGTTTAAAAATTTTCTAGAGATTTTTTCATATGCAGGATCCATTCTTAACGCCATATCAGCAGTCGTCATCATGGGTGCATGAAATTTATTTGGATTGTGAGCATCTACAACGGTGGAGGCCGCACTTTCGTCTGTTG
>JANNVS010000025.1:0-2659 GCA_031414515.1 Sphingobacteriales bacterium
CATCTAAGCGAGCACCAATTTGCATAGCTCTTTCCAGATTTATTTTGCTACCCTTTTTTAATAATGATAAAGTGGTAATATCCAACGTTTCTTTAATAGCAGTAACAGTATGCGTAGTATTGTCTTTTTTTACAACAGTTAAGCAGACTCCATTGTGTGAAACACTTTGGTCAATCTTTAGAGTTTTTGAAAGATTACTTTTAAATGTAAAATTTAAATTGTCACTTTCTTTTTTTATCGAGATAATTTCTCCTATTTCTTCTATGATTCCAGTAAACATATTATTCTCTAAATAAATGAATATAACCACTTAATGGTGTTTTAGTTTTTTGAACTCCTTCTATGGTTTGATAATACACATCACAAACATAATAGTATACACCTGTAAAAAGAGCCTTGCCAGTTTTGAAATCATTGCCATTCCAATTAATATCGGGATTAGAAGTTTCAAAAACCAGATTTCCCCAACGGTTATAGATATGCATATCAATTTTTTCTACAAAACGATAAGGATAAATTGGTGTATACAAATCATTCTGACCATCATTATTTGGTGTGAAAGTATTTGGTAGATTATAAATTGGACAATTATCCACACATACTTTATTAGATAATATACTCTTGTTTCCGTTTTCACGAACAGCCTGAACTGCATAGCATGCTGCCAAGCTTCTGTTGTTTAGAATATGTGTGTAATTACTAAAAACGCTTCCAAATATGCTATCGATTTGTTTTAAAGAATCAGAAGAAGTTTTTGCATAAAATATACGTACTAAAGTAATATCATCAACAACACAATTACCTGTCTGGTTATAAGTCCAGCTTAAATAATTCTTGTATTCTGAAGTATCCAATCTGCTGTCAGTACAAAAATTATTTACATTTAAAATTGGAGTACAAGGTAAAGTAGTATCACTTGGACGAGCACATACTTCCTGCGAATAATTAATCAACGGCGTTTTTAAACCTGCAATAGAATAACTTCCAATTGCTTTTATTTTATAGCAATATAAGCTGTCGTTTTCTAAATTAATATCCTTGTAAGATTTTACAGTCACGGTAGTTAGAGAGTCAAATGTATTACCATTTGGTAATTTTCTAAATATTACAAATGAACTATTTACCCAAGGAACATTAAAATTCCAAGAAAGATTTAAAGATTCAAAATCAGGACTTATAGTTAAGAATACAGAAGATGCCATTTCACTACTTCCTAAACTATCATTAGTTCTGGCAAAAAATGCAAGTCTGTAATTGTATGCATTAGCAATTGTGTTCAATCCATTGTCTAAAAAAGAGGTATCTGTAATGGCAGAGAAAGTAGGAGAAGTTACTGTTTTTACTAACGTGTAATTAGTGCCGTTTAAACCAGTCGCTCTGAATAATTTTAATACATATGGACCAGGATTGGTGATAGTATCTAATTTTGCTGCGAAAGGTTTTGACCATTCCACATAAATTTGTCCGTTAACCGCATCTGTAGTTTTTACGTCTACATTATAAATTACAGGAATATCAGCTGGAATAATTAAGCAAGATTCTTTAGACGGTAACCCGGAAAATGCATTCAAAATTAATCCAGCATTTGTTCTGTCTCCAAAATTTGCGACCACTCTATAACTATATTGATTGCCAGATTTTATAGTGTTGTCTATAAATGAATAATTATTTGTAGTTCCTATTTTTTCATAACCTAAACTTGCTAGGTCTGCATTACAAGTATCGATTGGGTTGTTACATCCTTTTTTTCTCCATATAGAAAAGTTTCTGAATTTTGCATTTCCTGAACAAACATATAAACTATCCCATTTTAGAGAAACAGTTTTATTGATAACATTTAATATAGCAGTAAAATTTTTAGGTGAAGGTGCTAATAATTTTATAGACAATGTTTTAGAATCCGTCAAAGGTGGAGATTGAAAATTATCTACTGCATTGAAAACTACTAAATAATCATTTTTTAAAAGATGATTACAATTTGTGTTCCATCTGAAAATTCCGCTTACTGGATTAGCAGGTATTCCTGCAACAAATGTAGCTGGACTATTTGTTACGATAAAAGGTGCACCATTTGCAGTTAATGTAACCTTATCTATAAAATTTGGATCTGATGCAGTTGCTGAAATAACAATTGTATCACCTGCAATTTTACAAATTTGTAAAGGCACATTTAATTTAGGTGGAAGATTATTCGTTGCATCTACAATAATTTGTAAATCACGTAGTACGGTTCCGATAAATATTCCATTTCTATATTCTTTAATTAAAATTACAATATTATAGATACCTGCAAGTTGTGGTGCATTCCAGGAAAATTCACCAGTCTTTTGATTAATAGAAATCTGATTATTAGGACCAGGTGCAATTAAATTAGGAGGCGAATAACCACTAACAGGAAGACCACTTGCTTGTAATGGAGAAGAAATACTATATGATAAACTATCACCATCAGGATCAAAAGCGTTTGGATTGTGAACAAACAGTTGTCCAACATTACCATACGCAATTGGAGGATTTAATAGTTGTGGAGAACTGTTGAATCCTATAATATTTGGGTCTAATATTTTGACCGTATCTTCTAAAAAAAAGAGAGTATTAACAGAATTGTTAATATTGATGATATTATCAATCCTGTTCGGGTAGGAAACTCCAACAACAT
>JANNVS010000026.1:0-9001 GCA_031414515.1 Sphingobacteriales bacterium
ACCACGTTGCACAATTCCAAAATCAACCATGTCTTTCACTACTTTATTAACCAAATTAGATGGAATGGCAAATGAATAGCCAGCGTAAGAACCAGTTGGCGTTGCAATCGCTGAATTGATACCAATTAAATTTCCATTCAAATCTACCAACGCACCACCGCTATTTCCAGGATTTACAGCAGCATCGGTTTGTATGAATGATTCTATAGCTAAATTGCCTGCTTTTTCTCTTAAAATATTAATGTTTCGTGTTTTTGCAGAAACAATACCAGCAGTAACAGTAGATGCTAAATTAAACGGGTTGCCAACAGCCAAAACCCATTGACCAACTTGCACTTCATCTGAATTGGCAAATGTCAGAAACTGTAAATCTTTGGTATCTATTTTTATAACAGCCAAATCTGTGCTTGGGTCAGTTCCGATTACTTTTGCTTTAAACTCGCGGTTATCGTACAGGCTCACATTTATTTCATCTGCACCTTCTATTACATGATTATTGGTAACAATATAACCATCGTTTGAAATAATAACACCTGAGCCAGATGCTTCTTGATCCTGATTTTGCGGCATATTAAAAGGTGAACCACCGAACTGATCGCCAAAAAATTGAAAAAACGGATCCATGTTCCGCATATTTTTATCTGCTTTTTTTGCCTTTATTTTGGTGTTTATATGCACTACAGTAGGTGTGCTTTTTTTTGCTGCGCCAATAAATGCATCATTTGGTAAACCACTTGTATAACTTGCCAGTTTAAAAGGCGAGTTGCCTTTTTCTTTGATAACAATAGCTTCTTGTTTATTAAAATGATGTGTGAAAGCCAATGCAGTAAATGCACTGATAATTCCAATAATAAAATAACCGATAATCTTTTTCATACGTGTTTGTTTAATTTCAAGTTGCAAATTACATACCTTACAACATAAAAATTCATCAAAATATCTTAAATCATCGTTAAAAAAAGTTAACTATATATTCGTTTATAATGTTGAGCGAATATGTTATTTTTGAACCATGCAATTCAACTTTTATAAATACCAAGGAACAGGCAACGATTTTGTTTTGATTGATAATCGTGATTTATCTTTTCCGAAAGAAAACTATGTGTTGATAAAACATATTTGTAACCGTCGTTTTGGCATAGGTGCAGATGGTTTGATGTTACTGGAAAATGAAATAGAAGTCGACTTTAAAATGGTGTATTATAATGCAGATGGAAATCAAAGTTCGATGTGCGGTAATGGTGGAAGATGCATCAGTGCATTTGCCAAAAAGTTAGGCATTGTAAATGACAATGGAACTTTTTTAGCTATTGATGGTGAACATGAATTTATAATTGATCCACTAAATGAAGATGTGATTTTAAAAATGATTGATGTCAACGGAATTAAATTAGAGAATGATGATTATGTATTATTTACAGGTTCGCCGCATTATGTAAGTTTCAGAAATGAAATTGATAAAATAGATATTGTTACTG
The DNA here is from genome assembly GCA_031414515.1 of Sphingobacteriales bacterium. Classification (GTDB taxonomy): domain Bacteria; phylum Bacteroidota; class Bacteroidia; order Chitinophagales; family JADIYW01; genus JADJSS01. Next base: position 1,479 of record JANNVS010000026.1, read on the forward strand.
AGGCGCGAAAAATAAGATATAATGCATTATATGAAAAAGAAGGAATCAATATAAATTTTGCAGAAATTAAAAATGATAAAGTATATATGCGTACTTATGAGCGTGGTGTGGAAGATGAAACACTTTCATGTGGAACTGGCACGGTAGCAGTCGCATTGTGTGTGGCAACAAAAAGAAATAGAGCAGCAGATCATATTGAGATACTAACACCTGGCGGAAATCTAAGTGTTTCTTATAATAAAGAAGAAAGTATATTTACGAATGTATGGCTGCAAGGTGCAGCCAAATTGGTATTTGAAGGCACTATAAATATTGATTAATTGAATGATAAAAATTTATAAAAAAACAGGAGATAAGTTAACCGTAATTGAGCAACCTGAAAAAGATTGCTGGATAAACATTGCGCCGTCGTTTAATATGGAACAACTTGAGCAATTGGCAAAGCAACTAAAAATTCCATTTTCTTATATTGTAGATTGCATAGACCAGTTTGAACGATCACGTTATGAAAAACAAGATGATAGCAAACTAATCGTTATTAATACACCAATTTTAAACGAAGGTTTTGATTTGGAAGATGAAGCAACTTATATAACTATTCCTGTTGGTATTATTTTGATTCCTGATATGGTTATTACGGTCTGTTCTGTCAATAATCCGATGATAGAATGGTTTGAAAAAAATGTGTTTAAAAACATAGAACTGCACGATAGAAGTTTGTTTGTGATAAAAATATTTGAACGCAATATTTATTATTTCCTACATTATTTACGTGAGATTAATAAGCGCATCTCTCAGATTGAAAAAGAATTAAATTACTCGAGCAGAAATCAGGAATTGAATAAATTACTGCATCTGCAAAAAGCATTGATATATTTTGTAAATGACTTGCGTGCCGATGAAATGGTATTGCTAAAAATTCAACGAAACGATTTTTTAGATTTAAAGAATGATGAAAATGCAAAAGAATTATTTCAGGATATATTGATTGATAATTCACAAGCATTAGAAATGGCAAATGTATATTCCAATATTTTGGGAAATATGATGGGTGCCTTTGCATCTATCATTTCCAATAACTTAGGACATGTTGTAAATCGTCTGACTGCAGTAACTATTGCACTTATGGTTCCAACATTAATTGCAGGTATTTATGGAATGAATATAGATTTGCCATTTCAACACCAACCACACGCATTTACTATTGTAATGATTATTAGTTTTTTAGTTTCGATAAGCTTTGTTATTTATTTCAGAAAAAAAAGATGGCTATAATGATTTTAGAGTTATGAATTTTGAGTGTTGAATATAGAATAAAGTAAAGAGGCATATCCAAATAAATTCTAACCAATAATGATCAATCAATAATCACTAAAAAATGAACAACGAACTTTCTACTATACGCATCATACTTATTTTCTTTGCAGGAATAGCCGTATTGTATTTATTGTTTTTACTACAAGACATATTAGTGCCACTTATGCTGGCGATGTTCATTGCATTATTGCTTCAACCAACTTTAGTCTGGTTTGAAAAGAGGAGATTTCCATTATGGTTAAGTGTTAGTATTATTTGGTTATTGCTGTTTTCTCTTTTTTTTATAATTGGAACAGTTATCTATAAAACTGGTTATCAAATTTTTGCAGAAAAGGAATATATTATCACACAGGTTAAAATCAAATTAGCAGATTTATTACAACTCTATAATCGTATTACAGGAAAAGAATTGGATTTAGAAGCTACAGTAGATAATATCACAACTAGCATATATTCTGAATTTAATATGCATAATTCAGGCTCCGTTTTTGGAGCATTAGGTTCCATTTTTGAAGCATTCTTATTAACTGCTATTTTCTTGGTTATTCTACTATCTGGAATTATGAAGTATGAAACTTATCTTGATTATTTAGGTGGAGAAGGTAAGAGCAAAAAATATATAAAAGCATTTGAAGATGTTAAGTCAGCAATTGTATCCTATGTGAAAGTCAAATTTATTATTAGCGCTTTATACGGTATCGGAATTGCTATTATCTGCTTATTATTTGGATTGCAATTTGCGATTTTTTGGGGATTTATTGGATTTATTTTAAATTTCCTTCCAGTCTTTGGGTCTCTCATAGGATTAGTGCCAGTGTTTATTATGGGTCTGATACAATTTGAATCTGTTTATACAGCTATTATTCTGAATCTTACTTCATATGCTTATCATTTTATGTTAGCATCTATAATAGAACCAATTTTCATGGGAAATCGAACTTCTTTAAATACGATTGTTGTTATTCTGGGCTTGTTATTCTGGGGTTTTTTATGGGGAATTTATGGTATGTTTTTATCTGTACCAATGATGGTGCTTACAAAAGTTATACTAAGTCAGATTCAAGGGACAGAAGTAATTGTAAGGTTATTAGGAAGCCAAAAAAAGTAATTTATTTTAATTCATTAAACTTACTTAGATATAGTTATGATTTTTTAACGTACAATTAAAATTACTAACCGTAAGGTTTATCTTTAAAAAATGCTTCAGCTAAATGGTAGTCATTTAAGTTAGATGGATGAAAATCTTTTTTAAAGAATTTTAAAAACTCTGCATACATTTCACCATGTAAATCAGAAAATAATCCTGTGGCAAATTCATAAAATTGTTTTGGTAATTTTGCTATTGATAAGTATTTTCTATCTTGATACATCAGCATTATAGTACCAACACTTAAGTAGAAATATAGTAATGCTGTTACAATTGGCATTGCAATTATACGTTTTACATGTTCGTCTTTATCTGCTTTTTGAAAAACATCGTAGGCTACATTTTTATGTTCAATTTCTTCAGCAGCGTGCCATTGAAATAGTTCTGCAATATCTTCAGGTACTATTTCTTTGTTCAATTCAACATGCATAAAAATAGCATGACCAAACAATGCCGTAAAATGTTCTAAACAAACAGTTGCCGTTAAATCTATATTGTTGATGCGTGTTCCTTCTATTTCAATTTTGGCAATAATTTTGTGTAATAATTTATCAATATGATTTTCATATCCTTTTATGATATAACCATTCTCTTTGAGTATATTCCAAAATTTTTCATGCATTGCGCTGTGAACACCTTCTTGTCCGCAGAAATTACGTACTTGTTTTTTAAGTTTTTCGTCTGTAATTTCTTTCTGATGTTTCAATACTGAATTTACAAAAAAGCGTTCACCTGTAGGAAACACAATATGTAGCGCATTTATGAAATGCGTACTGAATGGATTATTTTTATAATAAAATCTTGGATTCTCTTTGCTAAAAGTAAAGTTCACTCTTCGTACTTTTATCTCTTCGTGATTATATTTTTTTTCTGTTGAAGTGGTTTTCTTTGTTGCTGTTGATGACATAGGTTTTAAATTTTGATCTAAAATCTAATTACTAACTACTAATTACTATTACGCATAATTTTTTCCTTTCAATAATTCTTCTGCTAAATGATAATTATCGATTTGGTCTGGATGGAAATCTCTTCTGAAATATTGTCCAAACTGCGAACCCAAGGTGCTGCCAAAACTTTGTCTGAATTTCGATAAGAATTCAAATGTATATTTTGGAATATCTTTTGCTTTAACATCTTCGTCTTGTGCCGTAAGCATTACCGTACCCAATCCTAAGTAGAACCACAAACCCCAAGTTGCAATGAGCATTCCGCTAATACGCAATGCATAACTATCATCTACTTTTTTTAATACATCAAATGGAATTGCTTTGTGTTCAATTTCTTCTGCAGCGTGCCACATGAAAAGATCTTTCATTTCCTGTGGCATTTTTTGCGTGATATCTTTATTAGTAATACCACTTTCTGCCAACATTGCTGTATAGTGTTCTAACGCAACAGTAACACTTAATGCAATTTTATTTCCAAGTCTATTTTTAAATCTGTTTACTAATAATTTTTCTAATCCATTCCACGCTGTAGCTCGAAATACATTTACAAACTTCATCGGTTTTAAATCCTGAGACTCCATAATATCCCAAAATTTCTGATGCTCTGCATAATGCGTTCCTTCTTGTCCAATGAAATTGTCTACGCGTTTTCTTAATTCAGGATCGTTTTTATAAATATCAGCAAATGCTTTTACACTACGAATGAAAAATTTTTCGCCATCTGGAAATGCTAAATGTTGCGCATTCATAAAATGAGTAGCAATCGGATTGTCGTTATACCAATGTTTTGGAAATGGTTTTTCAAACTTAAAATTTACTTTTCTGATTTTTGCTTCAGGTTTCGAAGTAGTTGTAGCCATATCAATATTCATTTATGTAAAATTAGTCAAGATTATTCTAATTTAGGTTAAACAATAGATAAGAATGATTATCTGATTGTCATTTACAATTAACAATTGTTAATCATAAATCGTCAATCAATACTAGCAAACTTATATCCACGTATAAATTCATCCACTTTCATTCGTTTTTTTCCTTCAAGTTGAAGTTCTAAAATATCGAGATAAACATCAGCGCACTTAAAAGAAAGAAATGTTTTATGGTCGGTTTTAAAGTCGACAGTCGACAGTCCACGGTCGACTGTTTCTATCGATTGCTGTTGACTGTGGTCTATGGACTGTTGACTAATTTTAGTAGCAAATACCTTCAATACCTTTCCATCTAAATACGTAAACGCAGTTGGATAAGGTGACAAACCACGAATTAAATTATGAATTTCAATGGCAGATTTATTCCAATCTATTAAACAGGTTTCTTTGAATATTTTTGGAGCATGCTGTATGGTCGACGGTCGACGGTCGACTGTCGACTGAGGACTGTCGACTACTTTATCTTCTTCAATTTCCTGAACAGTTTTTAAAACTAATATTGAACCAACATTCATTAATTTATCGTGTACGCTACCAGCATTGTCTTCTTCTTCAATTTTTATTTTTTCTTGTAAGATGATATTTCCGGTATCAATTTCATGTTGCAGAAAAAAAGTAGTGACACCTGTTTCTTTTTCACCGTTGATAACAGCCCAATTAATAGGTGCTGCGCCACGATACTGCGGTAGAAGAGAAGCATGCAAATTAAACGTACCAAACTCAGGCATTTGCCAAACTACTTCTGGTAACATACGAAATGCAACCACAATAAATAAATTAGCGTTTAAAGACTGTAATTCATTTATAAAATCAGCGTTCTTTAATTTTTCAGGTTGAAGAATATTTAACCCTTTTTCAACAGCATATTTTTTTACGGCTGATTGTTGAAGATGTTGTCCACGACCTGCTGGTTTATCAGGTGCAGTAATGACACCAACTATATTGTAATTATATTGAACTAAAATATCCAAAGATGGAACAGCAAAATCAGGCGTTCCCATAAATAGAATACGTAGGTTTCTTTTTTGGTCAATAGTCATTAGTCAATGGTTATTAGTTAAAAATTGATTGTTAATAGCGAAACTAATATTGTAAAACTAATAACTATTAACCAATAACTTATATCAACCTAACAATATTCTTCGTAAGCGGCTGCTAAGTTGTCTGCAATCATTTTTGCCGGACGACCTTCAATCATGTGTCGTTCGATGAAGTGTACTAATTTTCCATCTTTAAACAAACCGATTGCCGGTGAGCTTGGCGGATAAGGAAACGTAAATTCACGTGCTTTAGCAACAGCTTCGCTATCAAGACCAGCGAAAACAGTCACTAAGTTTTTAGGATGTTTTTCGTGTAGAATTGATGCCAACACTGCAGGTCTTGCGTTTGCAGCTGCACAACCGCAAACAGAATTGATAACTAATAAAGTAGTGCCTTCTTTTTCTGATAAGATTTCTGTTACTGCATCAGCTGTTTTTAATGCAGTGAAACCAGCAGTTGTTAATTGTTCTTCGCAAGGTTTGGTGATGTGTTCTGGATACATATTTTTTTAATTTGATAATTAAGTAATGAAATAATTTAATAATGTTTAGTCAAAAATTGTGCTATTGTTTTTGTGTGTCAATTTGTCGTTTGTTTATTTAAGTTTTCAGAATTTAGATTTATTATTTATAAAGTTATTGTTTAGTTATTTCATTATTACATTGCTACATTATAAGAAACCAAGTTCCAACTTAGCGGCTTCACTCATCATTTCCTGATCCCAAGTTGGCTCGAATGTAATTTCTACGCGACAACTTTTTACACCATCTATTTCTTTTATTTTTTGTTCTACTTCAGCAGGTAAACTTTCTGCTGCTGGACAATTTGGTGCGGTTAATGTCATTAAGACATGCACATTATTATCAATGTCAACATTTACTTCGTAAATCAATCCTAATTCATAAATATTCACAGGTATTTCCGGATCGTAAATAGTTTGAATTTGCGTATAACATTCATCTTTTATTTCCATAAATGTTTTTGTTAAAAGTCCATTGTCCATAATCGATAGTCCACAGTTTATAAAATTATTTTTTTATTGCATTATAACTAAATGCATACATTTTCATCTTCTTTACCATACTTACCAATCCATTTGCACGGTTCGGTGATAAGTGTTCTTTTAATCCAATTTTTTCGATGAAATATAAATCACTTTCTGCTATTTCATTTGGAGTGTGTCCACTTAATACTCTAACTAATAAGCCGACAATTCCTTTTGTAATAATGGCATCGCTATCTGCGTAAAAAAATAGTTTATCGTCTTTTATTTCACCATGCAGCCAAACTCTCGACTGACAACCATGAATTCTGTTTTCTTCCGTTTTATATTGTTCGTCTAATTTCCCTAGTGATTTACCAAACTCAATTAAATATTCGTACTTGTCATTCCAGTCATCGTACATGTAAAAATCTTCAATGATTTCATCTTGTATTTTGTTTATCGTTTGCATTAACTCAACATTTTTTTAGCTTTCAAAATTCCATCTACTAAAATATCTACTTCTTCTTTTGTATTATAAAATGCAAATGATGCACGACAAGTTCCTGGAATATTATAGTGTTCCATTATTGGTTGTGCGCAATGATGACCTGTACGAATTGCAATTCCTTGATTATCTAAAATCACACCAATATCATATGGATGAATTCCATCTATTAAAAATGAAATCACTGAAGATTTATTTTTGGCTGTGCCGTAAATTTTCAATCCTTCAATTTTAGATAACTTTTCTGTAGCGTAATTCAGTAATTCAGTTTCATAAGCTTTGATGTTTTCAATACCTAAATCCTGTACATATTTTACAGCAGTACCTAATGCGATACAACCTGCAATATTTGGTGTTCCTGCTTCAAACTTAAAGGGTATATCGTTGTAAGTAGTTCCTTTAAAAGAAACAGATTTTATCATGTCGCCACCACCTTCGTACGGTGGCATTTCGTTTAAGATGTTTTCTTTACCATATAGAATACCAGTGCCAGTTGGTCCGTAAATTTTATGTCCTGAAAAAACAAAAAAATCGCAATCCAGTTCTTGAACATCAATCGTAAAATGCTGAATAGCTTGTGCTGCATCAATCAATATCTTCGCTCCGTTCTTATGTGCGAGTGCTGTTAATTCTTTAATTGGATTGATAGTTC
>JANNVS010000027.1:0-5106 GCA_031414515.1 Sphingobacteriales bacterium
TTTTCAATCAATTAGGTAAAAAATAAAATGAAAAATAAAATTGCAATTTTACTCATTTCGATCCTTTTTATAGCATTTTTGGGAGCAATCAGCTCCTACAAACTCCTTTTTGCTGATAATATTAATGATAATCCTTCATCAAAACCTATAGTTTTATATATTTATACTGGCTCTACTTATAATAATGTAATTGCATCTTTAAGAAAGCAGCGCATCATAAAAAATATGGAAACTTTTCAAATGGTTTGCAAAAAACTACATTATGAAGAACATATAAATCCTGGTAGATATATTATCAATAAAAATTCGGGAAATTTATTTTTAGTGCGGAAACTGCGAAGCGGTAGCCAAGATCCAGTAAGAATTACCTTTAACAATATTCAAAGCAAATTACAACTGGCTGAAAAAATCTCAAATCAAATAGAAGCATCTAATAGAAATTTATTGAAAGAATTTAATAATCCAAGGCTTTTAGATTCCTTAAATCTAACTGAAGACAATTTCATAACAATATTTTTGGCAAATACATACGAGTTTTATTGGAATACTTCTGCAAAACAATTTATTGATAGAATGCTAAAAGAGTACAATAAATTCTGGACTGAAAAACGAAAGTCAAAAGCTCAGGCTATTGGCTTATCTCCTACTGATGTTACGATTTTGGCATCAATAATTCAAAAAGAATCAAACCAATTTGATGAATATCCTATAATTGCAGGTGTATATCTAAACAGACTGAAAATAGGAATGCCATTGCAAGCAGACCCAACTGTATTATATGCATTAAAAAAATTAGGCGTTAGCAGACGAGTATTAAAATCTGATTTAAAAATAAATTCACCATATAATACCTACACAAATAAAGGTTTGCCACCAGGTCCAATTTGTTTGCCTGAAATAAGAAGTATAGAAGAAACTTTAGAGGCTGAAGAACATAAATATATGTATTTTTGTGCTAGAGAAGATTTTTCTGGCTATTCAAATTTTGCGGAAACCTGGAAACAACATTTGGAGAACGCCAGAAAGTATCAAAAAGCATTAAACGTACATAATATACACTAATTAATGTTTGAGGAAACCATACAATTACGAGTACGATATCACGATTGCGATCCGTTAGGAATTGTTTATCATGGCCATTATGCTAAATTTTTTGAAATCGGCAGGACAGAAGCAATGCGCAAACATGATTTTTCTTATAAAAAATTAGAAGAGTTGGGATTCGCTATGCCAGTTGTAGAAATGAATATCAAATATTTCAGACCTGCACGTTATGACGAATTAATGGATATTAAAACTATCATTAAAGATTGGCCTGATAAAAAAATTGTTTTTACAAGCGAAATTTATAATCAGCAAGGACAACTACTTACCAGCAGTGAAACCACTTTTGTATATGTGAAAAAAGATTCACTACGCAGATGTCATATTCCTGAGATTGTGCTCGAACATTTGAAACCTTTTTTTAAAGAAGAATTGAAAAAAATAAAAGAAGAAAAAAAGGCGAAAGATAAAGCGATTAAGGTTCCGCATAATATTTAACCTTATCACTTACTACTTAACACAATTAACTATCACTTGTAACTATCCTACATGTCGATTCAAAACAAAACTGAAAAATATAAAAGACTAGTTCGTTCTGAACGTTTTCAAGACAAATTGAAACAAATGACGTTGCCTGGATTTGAAGGCATTCCGGTATATGATGTAATGGAAAAATTCAGAGAAGAAGTTAAAAATGATGACTTATCTATACGTGCTTCTTCTATTTCATTTTATTTTATCTTAGCCTTGTTTCCAAGTATTATATTTTTCTTTTCATTGATACCATATGTGCCTATTGAACATTTCGATGATAAAATAATGTATGGAATGAAAGGCATTTTGCCAAATGGTATATTTATCATTTTAGAAACTACAATTAGAGATATTGTAAGCATACAAAATGGTGGAATTGTTTCTATTAATTTTTTTCTGGCAATGTTTGTTGCTTCAAATGGTGTTAACTCGATGATGAAAGCATTTGATAAAATGAATCAAACATTTAAAGAAAGAAATTGGTGGCAAAAAAGATTAGCTGCAATTCGCATTTTATTTTTAGTGAGCCTGCAAATTATTATTGCTGTTTTATTGATTATAAAAGGAAAAGAATTTTTAGTGTTGATGCTAAAATTATTGCATACTGAAAGTCAGATTACATTATTCATTTTACGTGTAGCAAAAACTTTATTAATTCTTTTCAGTTTTTTTAATATCATTGCATTGATTTATTATTTTGGTCCATCGGTAAAAAAGAAATATAGATATTTTTCTGTTGGTGCCACATTCGCTACCTTGTTTTCTATTTTGATGACTATCTTTTTTAAGTTCTATGCAGCATATTTAAATAACTTTAACCGATTGTTTGGTTCTTTAGGAATTATGATAGTGATTATGATGCTGATTTATTTAAATGCATTGGTCTTATTATTTGGTTTTGAATTAAACAACAGTATTGCGGTGAATAAAGCTCTACGAAGCTCAGAGAATGATAAGATTGATGAAATAGAATGAAATTAATAATACGAATACTTTTATCTGTTTTTTTTGCAATCGCAATTGGTGTACATATTTATTATGTTTTAGAACCCGATACACAACCTTTTTGGTGGCATTGCATTTATTATATCACGTATGGAACTTGCTGGTGGATGATTCTCTCTAAGAATAAATATCGTATTTTGATATATTCAGTAATGATGGTATTTCCTTTCATTACACATTTATATTATGCCTATAAACATATTCCTGCGTTTGACAGTATGTTTTGGATTTGTTTATTGGTTTGTATAATGCTACCGTTGGGTTTCTTCTCGCTCAAAGGGTTTAAAAATTAACCTTCAAACCTTAAATGTTTAATCGTTGTACTTCTATTCATCAATTGTTTTAAAGAATCGATGCCGATTTGCAAATGTAGATCTACATAATTAGTAGTTATTTTCTTGTCACTTTCATCTGTTTTCACACCTTCAGGAATCATTGGCTGATCGGAAACCAACAACAATGCACCTACCGGAATTTCATTTGCAAATGCAACCGTAAATAAAGTGGCTGTCTCCATATCTATTGCCATTGCTCGAATAGTTCTTAGGTATTCTTTAAACTTCTCATCATGTTCCCAAACTCGTCTGTTAGTTGTATAAACTGTACCAGTCCAATAGTCTTGATTGTGTTCTCGTATTGTAGTAGAAATAGCTTTCTGTAAAGCAAAAGAAGGCAATGCAGGTACTTCAGGTGGAAAATAATCATTTGAGGTTCCTTCTCCACGAATTGCAGCAATTGGTAAAATAAAATCACCTAGTTCATTTTTCCTTTTTAATCCACCACATTTTCCTAAGAATAATGCAGCTTGCGGTTTAATTGCAGAAAGTAAATCCATCATAGTTGCTGCTAATGCGCTACCCATTCCAAAATTAATAATAGTAATATTATTTGCTGTTGCATTTGGCATTGGTTTATCTGCACCAATAATTTCTACATTGTTCCATTCTGCAAACAATTTTACATAACCAGAAAAATTAGTCAGTAGAATATACTCACCAAAATCTTCTAATTTCTTTCCTGTGTAACGTGGTAACCAATTTTGTACTATCTCTTCTTTTGATTTCATGTTTTCTATTCTCTCAAAAAATTAATATTGTATGTTTTTTCTTTTCAAATCAAATGTTATTGGCAACACAACCATTTCTTTTTTATTATTTCCATTTTCATTTGCTGGTATCCATTTTGGCATCATTTTAACGATACGCAAAGCTTCAGAATCTAATACTAACCAGGATGATTTTAATACTCTAATATTAGAAATAGTACCATCTTCATTTACAGTGAATGCGATGAGTGTTTTTCCTTCCCATTTTTGTTTTTGTGCTTCCTCTGGATATTTTAAATTTGAGTCTAAAAACTGAACTAATGCATTATCGCCACCCAGAAATTGTGGTTTTGAAACTCCTTCCGTTTTTCCATACAACATATTAGAACATAAAAAAATCAAAAAGAACAATTTTATTAAAGTTTTCATTTGCTTGAGTTTTGGTTAATAAAAGACACCTCTGCAATTCTTTGAAGAGTAACATCTAAAATTAGATAATTAATAATCTAAAATTTGTAAAATATATTAATAGATGTGGATAAATTATATAATGACAAAAAGGTAAATAAGTATTTAATAATGAGTAAATTATAAATAATTTATAAATCTCATATTTATGTGACTTTAAAAACTAAAGCTGAAAAAATGATTAAGGGAAAACGCCCATTTTTAAATAGGTTACTCCTATTTTCTCTAGAGCATCTACATAAGCAGCAGTTCTCAAGCTATTCATTTTTTTATGTCGTTTCAGAATTGCTCTGATATCTTCATAAGATTTTATCATGGTGTCTTCTAATCCAGAACGGACTATATCTAGCTCATCTGCACCACGTAAGGTATCTCTTTCACGTTTAGAAATAGTCTTTCCTGTATTACCTTCAATCAAGTCTATAATCTTATTAAAAGAATCATCCTGATGACGATGGTCTAATCTGCCAAAACTTACATGTGATAAATTCTTTAGCCATTCGAAATAGGAAACAGTAACACCACCTGCATTTAAGTACAAATCAGGAACTATCATTGTACCTTTTTTTATTAAAATGGCTTCTGCGTCTGGTGTGATTGGTCCATTAGCTCCTTCACCTATGATTTTTGCTTTGATTCTTGGTGCATTCTCTTTTGTAATTTGGTTTTCTAAAGCCGCAGGAATTAGAATATCACATTCATGTTCCATTAAAAAATCAGATTGCTTCACAAACTTTGCTTTTGGATAATTTCTAATTGTTTTATTTTCTGACTGAAATCTTTTTAAATCTTCAATATCAATGCCTTTTGCGTTATACAAACCACCTTCAAACTCAGCTACACCAACTATGATAGCACCATTCTCTTGCATCACTTTTGCAGAATAATATCCAACATTTCCAAAACCTTGGATGATAACTTTTTTTCCATCCATGCCTGTCTCCAAGCCTAATTTTTTCATATCATCTGCAAAAGAACAAGCATGTTTTAACCCATAGAAAACACCTCTT